>PETJ01000003.1 GCA_002781125.1 Candidatus Nealsonbacteria bacterium CG01_land_8_20_14_3_00_12
CTGACCCTCTCATAGAATGTCTCGCCTACCACTCCAAACATGTCTTTAAGTTTTGATTTTGATATTTTTTTAAGTTCTTTAATTTTATTTATTCCAACGACTCGGAGTTTCTCAGCGGTTTTTGGCCCAATCCCTGGTAAATCTTCGATATCCAAAGGCTCAAGAAATTTTTTAACCTGATTTGGTTTAATAATTAATAATCCATTTGGCTTAGCCCCAGTAGTAGAGCGAAGCTCACTACGGGGCTTTGCTTTTTTAGCTGCCATTTTGGCAATTAACTTATTTGGCCCAATACCAACGGTACAAGTTAATTTTTCTTTTTCCAAAATTTCTTTTTTCAATTTTTCCGCAAGATTTTCTGCTTTTTTGTAGCTATTTAAAAAACTTATATCTAAATAAGCTTCATCTAAAGACGTTATTTCCCATTTCGGGGAACCCCGAAGCAATCCCTCGCTTTCGCTCGGGATGCTACGGGGCAAGTATTTTTTGATAATTTCCATTATCTTTTCGGAAACTTTTTGATAGAGCTGCATATTGACCGGCAAAAATATTGCCTCAGGACAAAGTTCGTAGGCCTTGGAAATTGGCATTGCTGAATGAATTCCATATTTCCGAGCAGTGTAATTACAGGTTGAAACGACTCCCCTGCCCTTGCCTCCTTTAGGGTCGGCGCCAACTACAACCGGCTTCCCCTTAAATTGTGGGTTTTCTCTTTCCTCAATCTGGGCGAAGAAATAATCCATGTCGATATGTAAAACTATCCTTTCCATATTTATATTTTAACATTTTTAAACAAAAACTGAGCCAGCCTAAAGGTACTGGCTCAGTCTTTCTTTTTTTCATCAAAGAAGAGCTAATATGAGTGGACTAACAATCGCCGTTCAAACATTCCTCTGGCATTACAGAGCTCGCAAAAAGCTTCCAAATAAGGCGTCCCACAGAAATGCCTTTCAGCTGCTGCATCAACCAAATCGACTAAACATTGGAGGTCTTCTCCTTCGAAAGTTAATCGATGAGGCGCCTCTTCTTCCGACGGAATCACCTTTTCTAATCGTTTCTCGCATGTTTTTCTTCTCAGGCATAACTCGCACATTCCACAATCACACCACCGAGCTGTTTTCTCAATGAAATTCTTCAAAAAATGAATATCTGCTCTTTCAAGTATTATTGGTCTCATTTCCCACCTCCTCCTCCTTGTTTTAAGATTTTCCAAACAAAATTGCTAAGGAGCAATTATTTTTTATACGAACTTATAATATAGTCAAGTATTTCTCTTTTCTCCAGTTTCTTTTTCCAAATGCTGTTTTTGCGAGCAGGATTTATATAAATTCCTTTTGAAAAATTGATTTTATCGCGAAATTTTATGAGATTTGGTTTTCTGCTAATATTGATTTCATTATATTTTTTATCAATTTGGCTTTCAATATCAAAATCTTTTAATAATCCTTGAATTAGTTTTAGAATTTCTAGATTGTACTGATATCCTCTAACTAATTTTTTATCAAAATGGACACTGCCTTCGTCATCAAAAAATGCTCGGAGAAATATTTTTTTCTTGATCGAAGGAGCATTTTTAATATATCGCTTCAATTTATCAGATTTCTCTTTTACATACCGCGCGAGTTCAACGTGAGTATAATAAATTCTATGGACTCCGGTTTCTTTATTTAACCAATTGTGCGGCTGTAAATGAAATATTCTTTTCATTAAAGAGGCAACTTGACCAATTAGTGCCATATTACGGTTGTGATAAACACAGCTATGACTCGTAATCTCGCCATCAAACATAAAATGGGCTACAAGGAATATTAATTTATCACCCCATCCTTTTGGTTTAATGACAATTCTTCCCGGAATACACTTCCCCTTTCTTCTAAGTGCAATTTCTTTAAGTCGCTGGATGTTTTCTCTAGCTAAACTCTCTTTCATTGCGATGGAAAGTGGAATGTCTCGCACATGGTCAAAAATTGTAGTTTTGGGAAGATTAGTGGCTTTTATAATTTCTCCAAGCGTATATCCTTTTCTTCTTAAATTTCGGCATTTAGCTATTAGTAGTGGATCGGTTTTATACATAAAATATGCCCCCTATAGGACTCGAACCTATAACCTCGATCTTAAAAGGATCTTGCTCTACCAGTTGAGCTAAGGGGGCTTAAATACCTTCTTCTTTTAGTTTTTCTAATAGTTCTTTTTGTTTTTTAGTCAATTTCTTTGGCGTCTTCACTATCAATTCAGCATACATATCTCCTTTTCCATAACCTGAAAAGTGGGGAATTCCCTTGTCAGAAATTCGCAAAATCTTTCCAGATTCGATGCCGGCAGGAACTTTTAATAAAATTTTCTTTTTTACCCCGTAGGAAGCCGAAGGCTTTCCTTCGGGGCCTTCCAAGGTTGGCACTTCTATTTCATCACCCAAAGCTGCCTGAGAAAAAGAGACAGCTAAGGAAACATACAAATCGTCACCTTTTCTCTTGAAAATTGGGTGGCGCTTAACAGAAATCCGACAATATAAATCCCCGGGCTTACCTCCTCTTCTTCCGGCTTCACCTTTTTGCTCAACCTTTATCACCTGATTAGTGTCTACCCCGGCCGGTATCCAAATTTTAATATCTTCTTCTCCCTTTACCCTTCCTTCACCATTGCAAACATTACAGGGTTTTTCCGGATGAACTCCTTCTCCACCACATTCTGGACAAATAGTATATCGAGTAAATGAACCAAAAAAGGTCTTTTTGATTTGTTGGACCTCACCAGTTCCTCGGCAAGAAAAACACTCCTTAATTTTGGTGCCAGGTTCCGCGCCGCTACCTTGGCAACGCGAACACAAAATCATTTTATACAAAGAAATCTCTTTTTCTCTTCCTTTTAGAGTATCTTCCAAAGGAATTTCCAGGTCAATTTCAATGTCTTTTCCCCTTTTTAAATCTTTTTTTCTTCGAGGCGTGCCAAAACCGAAAAGGTCTTCAACCATATCGCCCAAATCTCCAAAATCGGTTCTAAAAATCTCTTCAAAATCGACATCAGGTCTTCCCCAGGCCCATTGAAAATCAAAACCTGGTTCCCCACCTTCAAAAACTCTTCCAAATCTGTCATACTGGCTTCTCTTTTCTTTATCAGAAAGAATCTGATAGGCCTCATTTATTTCCTTAAACTTCTTCTCATCACCGCCCTTATCAGGATGAAATTTGTGAGCCAATTTATAATAGGCCTTCTTTATTTCGTCTGGAGAGGCACCCTTTGATATTCCTAAAATTTGATAGTAATCCTTCATATTTACTTCTCTTTATATTCTCCCTCCTCGGCTTTTGGTCCTTCTCCCTCCTCTGGTTTTTTTTCGCCTGCCGCTCGATACATCTCAGCGCCAATTTTCTGAATTACCTGAGATAATTCGGAAGTTTTACTTTTAATATCCTCGATATTATCACCTTCTTTCACTTTTTTCAATTCATTAATCTTTCCCTCAATTTCCTTTTTTGTTTCCGAAGAAATTTTATCTCCAACCTCTCTCAATGTTTTCTCACTAGTATAAACTAAACTATCAGCTATATTTTTTGCTTCACTTAACTCTCGCTTCTTTTGATCTTCTTTGGCATGTAATTCCGCCTCTCTTTTCATCCTTTCCACATCTTCTTTTGACAAACCAATTGAACCTTCAATTCTAATTGATTGACTTTTCCCGGTGGCTTTATCTTTGGCAGTAGCAGTTAAAATGCCATTAGCGTCAATATCAAAGGTTACTTCAATCTGGGGAATTCCTCTGGGAGCTGGTGGAATTCCATCTAAAATGAATCTTCCCAAACTCCTGTTATCAACTACCATTGGTCGCTCTCCTTGCAAAACATTGATTTCGACTGAGGTTTGATTATCAGCCGCAGTTGAGAAAATCTGGGTTTTGGCCGTGGGGATGGTTGTATTTTTAGCAATCATTTGAGTGCTAATTCCACCTAAAGTTTCAATTCCTAAAGAAAGGGGTAAGACATCCAATAAAAGAACACTTTTTATTTCCCCTTCTGGCGCCCTTCCTTCTTCTTTTGCTCTTAAAATTTCTGCTTCAATTGCTGCTCCCATTGCTACTACTTCTTCTGGATTAATAGATTTGTTTGGCTCTTTGCCAAAAAAGTTTTGGACTTCGGCCCTGACTTGAGGGATTAAAGTTGTTCCGCCAACTAAAATAATTTCATCAACCTCATTTTTAGAAAGTTTGCCCTCTTCTAAAGTTTTTTTCACTCTTTCAATTGACCTTTCAATTAAATCCCTAACCAAATTCTCAAATTGAGCCCGATTGATTTTATAGAGAAGATGTTTGGGGCCCGAAGTATCAGCTGAAATGAAGGGTAAATTAATCTCGGTTTCCAGAGTGCTTGATAATTCTATCTTTGCTTTTTCGGCCGCTTCCTTTACTCTTTGCAAAGCCAGAGGGTCTTTTGATAAATCTATTCCCTGCTCTTTTTTAAATTGCTCAATTATAAAATTGATTACTCTTTGGTCAAAATCTTCCCCGCCTAAATGCGGTTCTCCACCGGTAGCTATCACTTCAACCGTATCAGGAGATAAATCCAAAATGGTAACATCAAAGGTCCCGCCGCCAAAATCATAAACTAAAACTTTCTCTGGTTTTTTCTTTCCAAATCCATAACAAAGAGCAGCGGCGGTTGGCTCATTAATAATTCTCAAAACCTTAAATCCAGCGATTTCTCCGGCAGTTTTTGTTGCTTTTCTCTGGGAATCATCAAAGTTGGCTGGACAGGTAATCACTGCTGAAGTTACTTTTTCACCCAATTTTTCTTCAGTATCCAATTTTATCTTCTGCAAAATCATTGAGGATATTTCAATTGGGGTATACCATTTCTCTCCCAATTTTATTTCTACTCCACCATCTGTTCTTTCTCTTGTTTCATAAGGTAATCTCTTTAACTCTTTTTGAACCTCTGGGTCGGAAAATCTTCTGCCAATGAATCTTTTAACAGCAAAAACAGTGTTTTTAGGATTGGTCACTGCTTGTCTCTGGGCTAAAATTCCAACTAATCTCTCTCCGCTTTTTGACAATGCCACAACCGAGGGTATTAAAACCGAACCCTCTCGACTTTCAATACACTTTGGCTCACCATGCAAAATGGTAGCCATCTTGGATATAGATGTACCGAGGTCAATACCTAAAACCTTAGCCATATTATTAATTAAAAATTAAGTAGTTTTTCAACTTTTGACCTTTATTTTGCTACTTTCACTTTGGCAGGGCGTAATAGTCTGCCGTGAATTTTATAACCTTTTTGGATTTCTTCAATGACAACTCCTGACTCCTTATCTTTTGTTTCAACAATTTCAACTATTTCCTGAAAATTTGGATTGAATTTTTCTCCTAAAGATTTTATTTCTTCCACTCCCTGATTTTTTAGAAAATCTAAAATTTGATTTTTTATTTGCAATAAGCCTTTGATATTTTCATCATTTACCCGAGCGTCAGCGAAGGGTGAAGATGAACGAAGTTCATCGACTTTTAAATTTTCTGCCAATTTCTTTTCAGCGATTTCAAAATTATCTAAGATTGGCAAAACTTTTAGAACCAATCCAACGTCGGCATATTTTAAAATCTCCCCAACTCTTTCTAATTCCCCTTTTTTGTAATTCAGGAAATCCGCTCTTTCTCTTTGCCAGCCAGTCAAATATT
>PETJ01000030.1 GCA_002781125.1 Candidatus Nealsonbacteria bacterium CG01_land_8_20_14_3_00_12
AAATTTGTTCCTCAAGTTCGTCTTTATGGAATATTTGAAGACCCTAAATGGCTAGAAGCCTCAGGCAGAATATCTTCTACTTTGGCCAATTGGTTTAGAAGAATGCAAAAACTTGGATTTAGGCCAATATTGGGAGTAAAAAAAGGATTAGTAAAAGCTATCGGAATAAAAGCTAAAGCTAAAGATATTCCCACTGCCTTATTTCACCAATTTGAAGCCAAAACAAAGAAATTAAGGAACCAAGGTAAAAAAATCAGGGTAGCAATTACCCATGGCGATGATTTACCAGGAGTTCAAAAATTAAAAGAGATGATAGAAAAAAACCTTGAGAATACTGAAGTCGCTTTTGTTAATTTAATCGACAATGTTCTTGGTGTTCTAGTTGGCCCTAATGCTATTATTCTGGCCTGGTGTAAATTATAGAAAACGGGCAAGAAGACCACCGATTTCAATGGATAAATTACTCCTTTTATGATATCATACTAGTAATGTATAAACAAATTCTCAAGAAGACCTACAAGTATAGACTATATCCAACTGAACGGCAGCAAGATATTCTTGAAAAACAACTTTCTCTCTGCCGCTGGCTTTACAATCATTTCTTAGAAGAAAGGAAAACTCTCTATGAAAAGAGTAAAACAAAGATTACCTGTTTTGACCAAATCAGAGAAATTCCAGAACTTAAAAAAGGAAAACCAGAACTAGGGGAAGTCTATTCTCAGACCCTTCAAGATGTAGTTAGAAGATTAGATAAAGCCTTTCAAAACTTCTTTAGAAGAGTTAAGAAGAACAAGAACGGGGAAAAGCAGAATCCAGGCTATCCAAGATTTAAAGGTTATTGGAGATATGATAGTATTGTCTATCCTCAGTCAGGGTTTCAACTAAAAGAAGACAAGCTCAATCTCTCAAAAATAGGTAACCTAAAGATTGAGCTTCACCGGCCAGTTGAAGGAAATGTAAAAATACTAACCCTCAGAAGAACCTCAACTAATAAATGGTATGCCTGCTTTTCAGTAGAAATTAATAAAGAATTACCAAAGAAAAAGAAAATCAAAAAAGTTCTGGGTATTGATGTTGGACTAAATAGTTTCTTAACTACCAATCAAGGAGAAAAGATAGATAATCCAAGATACTTAATCAAATCAGAGGAAAAACTATCTCAAATCCAAAGATGGCATTCCAGAAAGAAACTAAAAAGCAACAATAGAAGCAAGTCAAGATTAAAAGTAGCTAAACTACACGAGAAAATAACTAATCAAAGAATAGATTTTCTTCACAAACTAAGCCATAAATTAGTAAAGAACTTCCGGCTCATTGCCTTTGAGAAATTAAATATCAAAGGAATGACAAAAAATAAGTATTTAGCAAAATCAATTATTGATACATCTTGGGCTCACTTTCTACAACAGCTCACCTACAAAGCGGCAGAAGCTGGTGTCTGGGCAGTAGGAGTTAACCCCAAGAATACTACCCAAGTATGCAGTGGCTGCAAAAATATTGTTCCAAAGACATTAGCCACCAGAAAACATAAATGTCCTCTTTGTGGCTTAACAATAGACAGAGATGTCAACGCAGCTAGAAACATACTTCAATTAGCATTAGATACCGTAGGAACTACGGAAATCAACGCCTGTGGAGTTAGGAGAATACTCCCGACTATGAAGCAGGAAGCCACCGGTTTTAACCGATGGTAGTTCACAAACTTAATTGATAATGTCCTTGGTGTTTTAGTTGGTCCTGATGCTTTAGTGATTGCTTGGTCTGAGATTACTTGAGAGCTAAATATATTCTTTGAATGGCGGTGATATTTGAGAAAATTGCCAAAATTATAATTGGATAAATCATCCAGGAAAGGTTGAAGATTCCCAGGAACATTGCCAGAGAAATTAAGATTATTCTTTCTGCTCGGCCAAAAAAGCCTTTTTTAATTTCAGTTTCGACCAGCCCCTTTTCTTTAGCTGCCGCTTTGGCATAGGTTGTCATCAAGGAGCCAAAAAAAGCCAGGAAAATCCAAACCTCCACTGGCAATATAAAAAATTCCTTTAAGGGTAAAAATAAAAAACCTAATAAAATAATTCCCTCAACATATCTATCAGAGATGGTGTCTAAATAGGCACCCTTTTTAGTTTCTCTTTTCAAAAACTTGGCCACCGCTCCATCAATAAAATCTAAGACCGAAGCAATGACAAAAAAAATCAGAGCCAAAACTAAGTTTTTAGAAGTTAAAAAATAAAAAGAAATTAAAACAAAAAAAAGGGAAAATAAGGTGTACTGATTTGGTGATAAGCCAAGCTTTGCGAAGGCCTCACCCATTTTTTCCGAAATTTTTTTAAATTTTTCTCGTTTTTCCTCTAACATGTATGTGTGCAAGGTCGAACCTTACACATTTTAAGTTTGGTGAGATTTCGTTTTGTGTGGTCGATGACCTTTTCAAGAAATTTGGCTTCGGAGCCACAGACTTTAACATTTTTCTTTTTGATTGTTTCTAAAATTTCCTCAGCTGATAAATTTTCGCCCGGGATTTCTAAATAGCATTTTCCGATAAAGTTTGGGAAGTGAGCGTCGGAACCACAGGTCCAAGGAAGATTATGTCTTCGAGAAAATTCTAAAGCTTTTTTATTTCCTCCGAAAAGAGAGGCATTTAAAACTTCGATTCCGTCAATATCATTCACTAAATCTTTTAAATCACCCTTAAAAGAACAAAACCAACCAAAAGGATGAGGGATAACGGCTAAACCGCCGACCTCTTTTATTTCTCTGATAGTTTCTTTTGCTGATAACTTATTTGGAATTTTTTCTCCGATATTTAAACCTAGAATATCGCCAGCCTTACTTTTAACCTCAATTCCAGGTATAATTAAAATAGGTTTTCCTCTGGCATATTCCATTGCTTCCAAGGCCCCTTTAATCTCATTGTGATCGGTAATAGCTAAGCAATCAACTCCCTTTTTAAGAGCAGCATCTACCATTTCTTTTGGCGAGGCGTTACTGTCATAAGAATAAGAGGTATGGACGTGTAAATCGCACTTCATATCTATATGAATATTTTAACATATATTCTCTCTTGTCTCTATTTTTTTCTGCCAGCTTATTTTGCTAATATGACGCCGCCTTTAGTAAGGGGGGCAAGATTTTTAAAAATTTTGGACAGAGAGGTGGATTTTGGACGCCACCCGCCCACCACCCTATTTAAAGATGGCCAGCCCATTTTTGGACCTCACAAGCGTTGGCGGGGAGTAATCTTTGGAATCATAGTTGGAATGCTGGTTGTCTGGGGCCAAAGTTGGCTCTACCACTATGAGGCGGTTCAGAGGATTAGTTTTTTAAACTACCAGAAAATTGATATTTTGCTTTTTGGCTTTTTAATTTCAGCCGGCGCAGTTTGCGGCGACCTCTTTTTTGCCTTTATCAAACGCCGTTTAAAAATACCTCCCGGGACAAGATTTATTCCCTGGGACCAGACAAATTATGTTATCGGCGCATATATTTTCTTGACACCTGTTTTTAAAATTGATATCCTAATCTGGATAACTCTTTTTATTTTTACCTTCCTTTTACATATAATTGTTAATCGGCTTGGCTATTGTTTAAAGCTCCACCGAGCCAAATGGTAGCATGCGGATAGCGCAACCTCGCTCCGCCCGAAGGGCTCCGCTCGGGTATGCGAATGCGCCCATGCGAATTTAAATTTATGTGGTCAGAAATTTCTAAGATATTCTGGCAAAATTTAACTGAAATATCTCCCCCAATTTTTTGGGCAGGTTTAGTTTTACTTGTAGGAATTTTAATTGCTAAATGGCTGGGTCAAATTTCGGTTGCTTTCTTGAACAAAATAAAATTAAATCAGCTCTTAAAGAGAATGGGTTGGGAAGAGGCGTTGTTAAAAATTGATACCAGGCTTAATGCTCCGAAATTTTTCGGTGCGATAGTTAAGTGGTTTTTTATTGTAGTTTTTCTGATGGCTTCTTCAGAAATTTTAGGATTAACCCAGTTTAGCCAATTTTTAGAAAAGGTAATCGGATACTTTCCAAATATCTTTATTTCTTGTTTAATTTTTCTCGTTGCCGCTTTTTTAGCTGATTTTTCCCAAAGAATTATGGTTGGAACCCTGGAAAAAGAAAAAATTACTTATTCCAGATTCATCGGGAAATGGATAGGCTGGGCAATCTGGCTTTTCGCTATTTTAGCTATTCTTTATCAACTCCAAATTACTCCCAATTTGATTTTGGCTATTTTTATTGGTATGGTGGCTACTATTTCTATTGCTTTGGGGATTGCTTTTGGCTTAGGTGGAAAGGATTTGGCAGCTAAGATTCTTAAAGAGCTCGAGGAAAAAATTAAATAAGAATATATGGAGTTTTTAACCCAAGAGGAGCTAAAAAAAATGATGCTCCTCTCTTGGAAAAAAATTGAAGAAAACAAAGAGCAGATTAATAAGATTAATGTCTTCCCGGTCCCTGACCAGGATACGGGAAGTAACATGGCTAAGACCCTGCTGGGGATAAAGAAAGCTATTGAAGGAAAAGAGTTTAAAGATTTGAACGAAATTTCGGAAGCTGCCTTAGATGGTGCTTTAACTGCTGCTCAGGGAAATGCCGGCGTAATTTACGTCGGTTTTTTAGCCAGTTTTTTGCCATTACTTGATAAAAATCCGGTTAATGCTAAAAAATTAGCCATTGCTTTTGAAAAAGGAGCAGAAAGAGCCAGAAAATCTATTCAAAATCCAAAAGAAGGAACAATTTTAGATGTCATCGATGCAGCCAGAGACGTTTTTAAGGTTGAAGCAGAAAAAGAGAAAGATATTATTAATCTCTTTAAATTAGTAACGGAAAAAGCTAGAGAAGCCTTATTAGCCACCCGAGAGAAAATGGAAATTTTTAGAAGAGCCAATGTAGTTGATGCCGGGGGTCTTGGTTTTTTAATGATTTTGGAAAGTTATTTAGAGGCCTTAGAAGGCGAGAAAAAAGAAGTAAAGAAGGAAGAGATGCCTTCAGAAAAAATTAGGAGATTTGTCCAAGTTCTTTCCAATCGATATGAAATTGTTTCTTTGATTGAAAACCCAAGATTTAATGAGGAAATCATCCGGGGAAAATTGAAAAAAATGGGAGACTCCATCGATGTCGTTCAAATTGGAAATAAAACAAAAGTTCATATTCACACCGATTATCCAGGAGAAGTGAGAGATGTTATGAGAGAGACGGGTTCAATTTTAGAATTAAGAACTGAAGATATGGCAAAGGAGGTGGTTGGCGAGCCCTCGGTTAGAAAAGTTTCAATTGGAATTGTTACTGAAGGAAATCTTGCTGATCTACCCCAGAAAGTTTTAGAAAGATATCAAATCGAGCCGGTTCTTTGCATTGTCGATTGGCCAGAAGGCCAAAATCTCCCTGGTGAAAATATTTACCAGAAAATGAGAGAGGCTGATAAAAGAAGAATTAAAACCTTTCCAAAAACTACTCAACCTTCTCCAAAATCCTATTTCGATGCCTTCAAAAAACAACTTCAAAAGTTTGATAAAGTTTTATGTATTACTCTATCCCACAAACTTTCTGGTTGTTA
>PETJ01000058.1:0-6000 GCA_002781125.1 Candidatus Nealsonbacteria bacterium CG01_land_8_20_14_3_00_12
GATTCAGGGAATAAGTTGTCTCTCCAATTTTTTTTCCGAATAAGCGCGGGGGTAAAAAAACACCAAACTCTTCTACCTTCACTCCAAATTTTTTTGCCAAAATAAAATGTCCAAGTTCATGGAGAACTATTAAACCGATTAAGCTAATAAAAACGATAACGATTGTTAGAAACATCAAATATATCTAAAGCGAGGCAATTGGATTTCGGGACCATCCGCAGGCAAATTGCATGGTTTCGCCGAAGGCGAAAATTTGCCGAGGAACTGAGCTTGCGCCTCGCTGGGGCGCAGAGCGTGTACCGAAAGACATATTGCCGAGCGTTTATTCTAATATTTCTTTTTTCTTTTTCTCGGCAATTTCTTCAATTTTTTTATTATATTCATCTACCAAATCCTGGAGTTCATCTTTTGCCCGAAATTTATCGTCTTCCCTGATTTTTCCTTCTTTATAACCTTCTTGAATTTCATCCCAGGCTTCCTCCCGCCACCGTCTAATAGTTTGGTGAGCCTGCTCTTCTTTTTCTGATATTAAACGCTGTAAATCTTTTCGATACTCTTGGGATAAAGGAGGGAACTTTAACCGAATTGCCTCTTTATCTGCCACCGCCCCAAGACCAATCCCGGTTTTTTCCAGGGCAGAAATTATTCCTTCTATATAGGATTTGTCCCAGGGTTGAATTAAAATTTGCTTTGGCTCAGGAACAGAAATGGCAGCTAACTGCTTTAGGGGAAATTTCTGACCAAAGCACTCTACAATAATGTCTTCAACCAGAGAAGGTGTCGCCCGACCAGTTCGAATTTTCTGTAATTCCCTCTCCAAAAAAATAATAACTTTATCTAATTCTGGCTTAATTTTGTCGATAATTTCTTTGTAACTCATAATTCGAGCATTAGTATTTCCAGGGCTAATCTGGAATTGATATTAGTATTTGAAATTAAAAAAATTGTACTTTGAATTTTTTTTAGAATATTTTTTAATCTTGGGGGGGTGTAACCTGGACTTTTAAATTTTGGTGTTAAACTTCCCAATAAAATGCTTCTAAAATAGAACAGCCAGACCTCTAAAATTTCTTTTAAATTAGGATTCTTTGACAAATCTCTGACATATTGAAAGCGGAAAGATAAATCAGATTTTGAAATTTCAATTAACTCTTTTATGATTCTCTTTTGATTTTCTAATTTCTGAGGATCAGATATAAAATCAATAGCCAGCCCCGGTCTTCCCATTGAAAGTTTAATAATTTGTGCGCTTTCTTTTCTAGAAATTCCTTGGTCAGTCGATGAAGGTTTCGCCTTCATCTTCACCCATCGCTTCGCTTGGGTTTCTAAATAATTCTCGATTTCTGCCGCTTTCACTGGGAAAAATTTAATAATTTCGCACCGGGATCGAATGGTTGGGAATAACATTTCCGGAGATTCGGTAATCAGGACTAAAAGAGTTTTGCCTTTTGGTTCCTCTAAAGTTTTTAGAAAACAGTTTTGAGCTTCCTGATTCATTAGATGAGCCTTATCCAAAATTGCACATTTAAAAGGAGCTGAATAGGACTTTAGAGATAATTTCTGAATAAGTTCTTTGATTTGAGAAATTTGAATTTCGCCCCCCTGCTGAGGCGCAATTAAAATTAGGTCGGGACTCCACCCACCCACCACCCTCCCGCCTTCGGCGGGCCCCTGCCATTCATTAATTAGTTTGACAAATTCGAGGGCTATTTTCTTTTTCCCCAAATGTTCCGGGCCAGAAAATAAATAAGCATGGGAGATTTTCCCTGATTTAGCAGATTTTTTTAGAAATTGCCATTGTTTTTGATGCCCTATCAACATGCTTCATTTTTTGCTCATTATACTTTTTTTATAGATATCGAGGTTTTCCAAAATTACCCCGGCTCCTTTGGCTACACAATGCATAGGTTCTTCGGCTAAAATGCAAGGAACGCCAATAGTCTGGGCAATAAGTTCAGAAGTATTTCTTAAAAGAGAACCGCCTCCGGAAAGGACCATTCCTTTATCCATTATATCAGCCGATAATTCAGGCGGAGTCTCCCTTAAAACTAGTTTTATTACCTGGATAACATCAGTCAGGGTGTCAGAAATTACTTCACAAACTTCGTTTGAAGAAACTTCGACATTTCTTGGCAGACCCAAAATTAAATCCCGACCTCGAATAGATAGTTTTCTCTCTTCCTTTTCAGAAAGAGCAGTTCCGATTTTGATTTTTATTTCCTCAGCTGTTTGCTCTCCGATGGCTAAATTATATTTTCTCTTAATATAATCTGAAATAGCTAAATCCATTTTGTCACCAGCCACCCTAACCGAATGACAAGTCACTATTCCTCCCAAGGAAATTACTGCCACCTCGGTTGTTCCTCCACCAATATCAATAATCATATTACCAGAGCAAGAATTAATCGGGATATCGGCTCCGATGGCGGCTAAAATGGGTTCCTTTGCCACATAAACTGCTTTAGCTCCAGCATTCATGCCCGCCTCGATTACCGCCCTTCGCTCGGTGGAAGTAGCGCCGGCTGGAATGCCAATCAATATTTCTGGTTTGAAAAATCGAAAGCGGCCTGAAACCTTATCAATAAAATATTTGAGCATGGCCTGGGTAACTCTAAAATCGGCAATTACTCCATCTTTGAGGGGCCGATAAACTCTAATTGTGTCGGGAGTTCGGCCAGTCATTTCTTTAGCTTCCTTACCCACCGCTAAAATTTTATTCTCAGCTAAAGAAACCGCCACTACTGATGGCTCTTCTAAAACTACTCCCTTTTTGGGGAGAAAAACCAGAGAATTACAAGTTCCGAGGTCAATTCCAATTTTCATATTATTTCAAGATTATCTTACCTTAATTTTTAGAATTTGGCAAATTTTTACATAAGAGCCCTACTATGACGACAAAAACTCCACCAAGAATGAATAAAAGTTGATAACCTAAAAATCCAATAAGCAAACCAGAAATTAAAGCTCCTAAAGCTATCCCTAAAGGAGAAAAAATAGTATCAATGGCTCCAGCCTCTTCTGGGTTTTCTTTTAATTTTTGAGAAATTAAACCTGACCTTCCGGCATTAGCCATTAAAGCTCCGGCTGATTTACCAAGATTAATTATTAAAATATTAAAGAAATTTAAAACTGGAATGGCCGCCCCAAATAAAGTTGAAAAGGCCCCGGCAATTAATCCTCCTTGAAAAATATTTTTTTCACTTTTGAATTTACTCAATCTGTCAATAAGAAAAAGTGAAATTGGCAAAAAGATGGCAGAAAATACTGAAACGAAAACCAAAATTAGATTTTGGGACCAACTAAGGGAATCTTTTAAGAACAAAACAAAAAAGGCGAAATAAAAACCAGCCAAAAGTAAAACTGAAAATGAAATTAGAATTGAAGGAAGAACATCTCTCCCCTTTATTCTCGGGAGAACTTTTTGATAATTTTGTTGAAATTTTTGAAAATTAAAAAATTTATTCAGTGGACGAATTTTCTGTCTATTTAATTGGCTATAGCAGAAAATAGCAGTAAAAAGTTGTAATATTAAACTTAAAATAAAAACGCCAGCAAAGTTAAATTTCCAGATAAAGAGAGCACCAATGCAGGGAGCTAAGGCTTCGGCATAAAAAGGGGCAGTGTAAAACCAGCCAAAAGCCCGGTCATAATTTTCGAGGGGTGAAGAAATTAAAATAGCTCGAGCCGAAACAAAAAATAAGGCGGCTGAGATTCCCAAGAGCATTTGCCAGAAATAAAAAAGGGCTAGGTTTCTAATTAAAATCATCCCTAAGGCATAAATGGCGTAACCTAAGATTCCGAATGAAGCCAAAATTACTGGATTTATTTTATGATTTAAAAATCCAACAAAAGGCGCGAAAAGGGCAATCGGTAGATAAATTAATAAATAGGTGTAACCTACCTCGGGTAAAGAAAAACCTCTGGCAACCAAAAACAAAGGAAAATATAAAGAAAAGAGTTTGTAGCCAAACATTAAAAAGAAATGAGAAATGGTGGTGTCCCTGGTGATTTTCTCAATTTTGGGAAGGCGCATAATAATCTATTTTAACAGATTTAAATTCAATTTGAAATAATTTAAAAATGGGAAGCTCCGGCTTTTAGGGCCGGAGCTTATTCCGCGCGTAGCGGACTAGTTTAACTGTGATCCATGCTATCCCTCCAAAAAAGGCAAGGATCGGTATCACCGCACCTTCCGGAAAACCAGTCTCTCTGGTTGGCGGAACAGGTGGTACCAGCGGAGGTAGGGCCGGTTTTGGTTCAGGCTTGACTTCAGGTTTAGCTGGGGTTGGGGTTGGAGTTGGAGTCGGGGTTGGAGTTGGGGTTGGAGCTGGTTCTGGAATCTGATGAGTCCAGACCAGGATTTTGGAGTAATCCCAGAGAATAAAGAGGTTTTGTTTTTCAGCCAACTCTACCAATCTGTAGCCCAACCACTCTCCTTTCGGCTCCCCAACCTGGGTCCACTGGGAGTCCTTGCTTAGCGGAAAAGGAATGAAGTAAAATCGGGTTTGAGCTCCGCTGAAGACAAGGACATATAAGCCTTGGGGAGAAAGGAGGAGCTGCTTAATCGGCCAGCTGAATTCGGTTATTTTCTGCCATTGGGCGCTATCCAGCGAGCCAACGTCTAAGGCGTAGAGCTCCTTATTGACTCCGCAGTAAATCAGGTTCTCTTTCGGAGAATAGAGAAGCTCCAGATATTTCGCTGAATGAGGAAGTGGTAGAGTTACAGGAGACCCTTCCCCAATCAAGGAAACAGTGTCAAAGACAGTGTCAGTCTCTTTGACTCCACCGGCGACTAAAGCCTTGCCGCTGGGTCCTGCTTCAACCTTCCGAATGAATCTTACCCCTGGACTCAGTCTTTGCCAACTGCTGTTCTCAAAGCGATAAACCATGTTATCCTTCCCGACAACGTAAACCAGTTTGTTGCTCAGGGCTTTGCCGCCAACTATCTCTACCCCTACAGTCCTCCAAGTCCAGGACAGCCCAAAGTTTTCAGTCAACCAGAATCTGTTTTCCCCTGAGACAAAGACAAAGAGGTTTTTAGACTGAGGGTCTATCTTGGCAAAAGTCAGGGGCTGAGAGAAGTAGAGAAGTCGCTGAGCCTCAACCAACCGGTAATCCGCACCTAATATTATCTTCAGGACATTTCTACCACAGGTAAGGAAGATTGTTCTATCCTGAAGAAAACTGGGTGAAGGCGCCAGAAGCTCGATACTAGAAGCATCGATAAGAGAAATGGAAATAAGGATGTCTCTCTGCGAAGTTACTGGTTCGCTTCGGGCAAAAGAACTGGCTTTGCCTGAGGTGGCAGCAAAAATGGTGCCACCAACAATAGCAACTTGGCAATTTTGAGTGTCAACCACGCCCCACTTCGTCTGCCAGTCAGGTGGCGAGTATCTCTCCTCGGCAGCATTGAGATAGTAAACTATGGCTCGGCGCTGACCTTGGCTTTCGGTTGTTACTCCGACTGCCAAGGTTCCGGAATAGACCGTGCCAGTATAGGCAAGAGTGTCTAGGCTCACCAAGTTGTAAGACTTGGCGATTTCCAATCTTCGCACCCCGTCTGGTTTTAACTCCTCAGCCAGCTGTACTAGATAGACGTCATCTTTCGTCTTTTGGACGGTGCTGAAGATGACATATATCTTGTTTTCTCGGTCTTCGAACTCCGAGAAGGCGAAACGAGAATTTAAGAGCTCGCTTTCCTTTGGTGACTCACCAGCCACTTGACTGACCTCAATTGGCCAACCCGGAAGTTCATTCCACTTAATCCCCCAAACGGTTCTTTGGCCAGGGTAAGCTATGTTGAGGAAAGTCCCGGTGTTGTCACTGACTAGAGCTAAAATCCATCCTTCCAGAAAAGCCACCGCATTGACGTCCTTTTGCCACATTCCTTGGCCACTTTGTGGTTCCCAGCTCTTTCCTTGCCAGAGATAAACGCCCTCTTGGGCGAATTTCCCAGGGCTGGGGTGACGGACTCCCAAAAGAATACAAGATGCTCCAGCC
>PETJ01000058.1:6030-15751 GCA_002781125.1 Candidatus Nealsonbacteria bacterium CG01_land_8_20_14_3_00_12
TCAGCTAAGCCATAAGGACTGCCGAGATAGCTGAAACGGTTTCCACCGTCAGTCGAAAGATAAACACCGGTGGTAGTGGCTAAGGCCACAATCCCTGGATTTCCAGGTAGGACTTCCAAAGAAATAAATTTTTCTTCGGTTGGAAGTCCTTGGCCGACTTTCTGCCAGGTCTTTCCCTGGTTCTTTGAAGAGAAAAGCCACCAATACTTATCCCGAGAATTGACGACGGTATAGAAGGTGTCTTTTTTGATGGCCAGCAATTCGACGTCGGAGTTAGGAAGGATAACATTCCCCTCCTCCAACGAAATGGTTGGAATGGCCTGGGCTTCGGCTTTCGCCGGTACCGGAAGCAAAACAGAACAGAACAAGAAAATCAATCCGAAAACAATTCCTTTTTTCACTTTTACTACCCTCCTATTTAAGTGATTTTGTCAAAGGTCTGAAACGACCTTCGAAAGACCTAAATTACTCTAACAAATATTCAAAATTTTGTCAACCCCCCACTTTAAAGAAAAGGTGTGGTATAATGAAAAGGCGAAGAGGATTTTATCCTCTTCTTAACCTTCGCCCCGCTACGCGGGGCTCGGTATGTGACTAAAAAAACTCGGACCGTTTTATTTTTAATTTTTCTCACTTTGTTTCTCCTAATTACTCCTTTGGCGATTTTTTATTCGCAGGGTTATCGAATTGACATTGATTCAAAAAGAATCACCCAAACCGGTGGTCTATTTTTAAAAGTTATACCCAAACAAGCTGAAATTTATCTTAATGAAAAATTGACAAAAAAAACCGATTTTTTCTTTGGCTCAGCCCTTATTGAAAATTTATTACCCAGAAAATATAAAATAGAAATTAAAAAAGAAGGTTATCATCCCTGGGAAAAGAATTTGGAAATAAAAGAAAAAGAAGTTGTTGAAACAAAAAACATTGTTTTGTTTTCAGAAAATATAAATTTTGAAATTTTATCAAAAAATATCGAAAATTTATGGTTTTCGCCAGATGAGAAGAAAATGATCTTAAAAGAAACCGAAAATGGAAATTGGGTTTTGAAACTCTATGATTTGGAAAGAAATATTAAAAGCCGCTTAATTGGAGAAGAAGATATTTATACAAACTACATACCCCCCCTCCACCCTCCCGCCTTGGCGGGCCCCTCGGGGGCTGATTTAACGGGGTTGGAATTTTCTGAGGATTCAAAAGAAATTTACTTAGATATAGGAATGGAGGAACAGGAAAAAAAATTTAGTTTAAAATTAGATAAAGTTCCACCGGTTTTAACTGAAAGAGAAATGGTGATTACCACAGAAAACATTATCACTTCTCAAGCTTTCAATGGCGGCCTCTATTATTTAGATAATTTTGGCAATTTTTTTAACGATGAAGAGAAACTGAGTGAAAAACCTTTTCCAGTCAAAACGGAAACAGAATATAGATTGAGTGTTTTTCCTGAAAAAGTTTTTCTTAGGGAAGGTAAAACTTTATATTTATTCAATCCAGATTCAAAAATTTTTGAAAAATTTTTTGAAGGAATAAATGATTTAAAAATTTCTCCCGATCTCAAAAAATTAGTTTATTTTTCGGATTCTGAAATTTGGATTTTCTTTGTGAAAGAGATAGCCAATCAACCAAAAAGAAAGACTGGAGAGCAGTTGTTTTTAATCCGCCTTTCAGAAAAAATCGGAAATTGCCTTTGGGTAAATTCTGATTATTTAATTTTTAACGCTGGCAATAAAATAAAAATCGTCGAAATCGACGATCGAGACAGAATAAATATTGTTGATATTGCCAAGCATGAAGGGCCAGAAATATTTTTCAGTCAAAACTCTAAAAAAATTTATATTTTGAGCAATGGCAATCTCTACGCATCCGAAGCTTTATTCTGAGCTTCAATTACCGAGCTTCCGAAGGAAGCGAAGGTGAAGATGAGGCTTCAGCCTCATCGACCTTCTTTCGGAATTCTAGCCAACTAATCTCTTTTTCTCCCGCCATCTGACAGATTTCTTTAAATTGACAATATTGGCACTGCCACTCTTCTGGCCAGCCAGGAATTCTTTGAGGGACAACATTTGAATCGATTTTTGTTTTTAGGTCAGTTAAATCTTTTAAAAGCTTTTGAGCTATGGCTGGGTCATGTTCAATCAAGAATTCTTTTAATTCTAAGGTATCTTTGTTTACATAGAGAAGTATGCCTTTGGGGATTTTAAAATAGTGTAAATAAAGCTGAATTTGATTAATATTGTCTTTTTTAGGTTCGGTTAAGTTTTTAAACACCATGCTATTCATACTTTTGAAATCTACCACATAAAGCTCATTGTTCAAGGTAATAATTGCATCGGCTCGACCGGAGATCAGTTCTTGGGGAGGAATTTTTACCTCCGAAGCCCTAACTATTCCTAAGCTAAATAAATTGTTTAAAATCTGCATTTGGATATAATCTCCGTGGTCAAACATCCTCAAAACCCGGGGTTCCATTTTTTCCCGAGGAACATTTTTAAATTTAAAAAATATTGCTCGAGAACACTTCCCAGCGTCAGTAATATAAAAATGATGCTGTTCTCTGTCTCTATCTCTATCTAAATAAAATTGGTCCAGAAGTTCTTTAAGCATCGAAATAAATTGAAAATTTATTGAAGATCGAAATGAATTGAAAATTCATTGAGTATTTTAACGTTTCGCCCACTGGGGAGCTCGACGGGCTCTTTTTAAGCCAAATTTCTTTCTTTCTCGCATTCGCGGATCCCGAGTTAAAAAGCCAGCTTGCTTTAACCTTTTTCTAAAATCAGGGTTAAAAAGAACTAGGGCTCTAGCTATGGCATGCCTAAGAGCTTCGGCCTGAGCATGGAGACCCCCTCCTTTTACAATAGCCGAAACTCCAAATTTATCAAGACATTTCATCTTTTCTAAAGCAACTCTAGCGATTTCCTGAAGTTCAGAGGTGGGAAAATGGTTTTCCAAGGGTTTCTCATTCACTAAAAATACTCTTTCGCCTTTTGTAAAAAGCCGAACTCTGGCTAGAGCAGTTTTCCTTCTCCCTACTGCCTCAAAATATCTCTCTGGTTTAAGCTTAATCTCTACTTTAATCTTTTCGACTGGCTTTGCCTCTTTAACTTTTTTTAGTCCCTTTTTCTTTGGAATGATTTTTTTAGTTGTTACTTTTTTTGCTTTAGGCATGATGTATTCGCATAAAAATTCGCATATTTTATTTTATTTTAAGCCTTTTAATCATTTTTGCTCTTAATTTGTTTTTGGGTAACATTCTATAAACTGCCTTCCTTAATACCTCATCTGGTCTTTCAGCAAATAGTTTTTTCAGTGGAATTTCTTTCAAGCCGCCCCAATATCCTGAATGCCGATAATATTTTTTTTGCTCAATTTTTTTTCCGGTAAATTTTAATTTATTTACATTTTCGACAATTACAAAATCTCCCATATCTTTATAAGGCACGAAATTGGGCCTGTGCTTTCCCCGCAATAAAACTGCAATTTGAGCAGCTAATCTACCCAATACTTTGTCTGTGGCATCAATTGTGTGAGTTTCTCTTTTCATTTGATATCGAGATAAATCGAAGATTTATTGAAGATTGAGATGAAGCGGAGATTCATCGAATTAATTCTATGATGGCCATTTTTGCCCCATCTGATTTTCTTGGACCCAGCTTAATTATCCTTGTGTATCCTCCTTTTCTTTCTTTATATCTTGGAGCAATTTCCTCAACTAATTTTTTGACTATTTTTGGCGAAAACTCTCTGGCTAATAATCTTTTTGAGTGCAGACCCCCTAATTTAGCACGGCTAATTAATTTGGCAATAAAACCAGAAAGCTCTTTTGCTTTAGCTTCGGTAGTTTTAATTTTCTCAATTAAAATAAGAGCACTGGTCAGTGCTTTTAATAATGCTTTGCGGGGAGCACTTTTTCTACTTAGTTTTCTTTGTTTTTTTCGCTTTCGCATGCTTCTTTGGTAATTTCTTTACCTTTTTTGCCGGATGACCCACCTTTGGTGGGTACGGGACTTCAATTGGTAAAACTTTCACTTCCGGTTTAAAAGTCTCGGCAAATAATGAGAAATGCTTCACTAAAATCTCTGAAGCAAGTAATAAAGCCTCTTCGGGTGAAATTGTGCCATCGGTTTCAATCTCTAAAAATAATCTATCGAAATCGGTTCTTTCCCCCACTCTCATATTTTCAATTTTATAACTCACTCTTTTTGCCGGAGTGAAGATAGCATCGACGGGGATTCCCCCTATTTCTAATTTTTCTTTTTTCCTTGCTTCCCTCGGCGAATAACCTACTCCTTTTTCAATCTGAATCTCCATATCTAATTCGCTGGATTTTTGAGTCAGGGTAGCAATATGAGCATCTCTATTCATTAGCTCCACCTGGCTAGGAAATTCAAAATCAGAGCCTTTGACCTCTCGCTCGCCTTTAACAGTTAATCGAGCTTTCTGGGGCTCTTCACTATAAACCCTGAATCTTAATTGTTTTAGATTTTGCATAATTAAAATTACATCTTCTAAAATTCCAGGAATTGTTGAAAACTCATGAGGAATCCCTTTAATCTTCATTTGAGTAATTGCTGCTCCTGGCAAAGAAGAAAGTAAAACCCGTCTTAAGCTATTACCAACAGTTACTCCATAACCCGGATAAAGGGCTTCTATTTCAAATTTTGCGTAGTTATCTTTTTTTTCAATAATTTTTGGTTTAGGAGGTAAAGGAATCATAAATTTATCTTGAGTAAAACTCAAATATTGCTGAGATTTCTACTGGTGGAGCGGCTTCTTCTAGGCTTGGCTCTCCGATTACTTTTCCTTCTAATTTTTCAACATTTAGCTCGAGCCAGGCAGGGGGTTTATATTTTTTTAACAAATTTTTAAGATTTTGAAAAATGTTTTTTTTAACTTTTTGAGGTTTCAGAGTTATTATATCTCCTTTTTTTACCGGATAAGAGGGGGCGTCAATCGATTTCCCGTTGACTAAAAAATGGCCATGAGAAACTAGTTGTTTGGCCTGGGGCCGAGATTTAGCAAAACCTAATCTAAAAACTACATTATCTAACCTGCTTTCCAATGTTTTAATAAGCAGGAGGGTCTCATCTTCCACTTTGCCTCGCTTTTTAAGAACCCCTTTTACATATTTCCGAAATTGTCTTTCTTTCAAATTATACCAATTCTTTAATTTTTGTTTTTCATTTAACTCTTTCCCATATTCAGAAAAACCCCTAACCCTTCTTTTTCTTCTTCTAAGGCCAGGCGGATAAGCTTTCTTCACCATCGGGCATTTTGGCGATAGACATTTCTCGCCCCTTAAAAAAAGCTTCACACCTAATCTTCGACAAATTTTACATTTTACATTTTCCATCGAAATAAATTGAAAATTTATTGAAGATCGAAATGAATCTTTGATTCATTGAGTATTTTATACTCTTCTAATCTTGGGCGGTCGACAACCATTATGAGGGACGGGAGTGATATCAGTTATTGAACCAATCTCTATACCGCGAGTAGCCAGGGACCTAATTGCCGATTCTCGACCCGAGCCAATCCCTTTAATAAAAATAGAGATTTTTTCAAGTCCTAATTTTCTAATAGCCTGGCCCATTGCTTCAGCCACTTTGGACGCAGCAAAAGGAGTGGCTTTTTTTGTCCCTTTAAAGCCGATGGAGCCGGCACTGACCCAGTGAAGAACATTTCCTTTAGAATCGGTTAAAGTGATAATGGTGTTGTTATAAGAAGAAGAAACATAAACTCGACCCTCTTTAACTTTTTGAGGGACTTCTAATTTTATTTCTTTCTTAACTTCGGCTTCCACTTTCTCTCTTTCTCGAAGCAACTCCTCTTCAGTTTTCGTGACAATACGTTTCTTTCCCATAGGATTATGTTGGTGCTGGCGGTAGCTTTCTGCCACTTCCCACTGTCTTTCTAATGTTGCCCCGAACCGTTCTGGTATTGGTCCTTGTTCTCTGTCCCCTCACTGGTAATCCTTTAATATGGCGAATTCCTCGAAAAGCGCCTATATCTCTTAATCTTTTTATTGCCATCATTACCTCTCTTCTTAGTTCCCCTTCGATTTTATAATTTTTTTCAATAATTTCTTTTAAACGATTTATCTCATCTCCAGTTAGGTCTTTTGCTCTAAGAGTAGGATTTATTTTCGCCTCATTTAAAATTTTTCGAGCCAATGGTAAACCTATCCCATAGATATACGTGAGGGCTATAAGTATTTGTTTATTTTCTGGAATGTTTACTCCTGCTATGCGTGGCATAATTAGCCTTGGCGCTGTTTGTGCTTTGGATTTTTGCAAATGACGTAAACTCGACCTTTACGTCTTACAATTTTACAATGCTTACAAATTTTTTTAACCGATGATCTGACTTTCATGTTATCTTCCTCTATAAACTATCCTTCCTCTCTTTTCGTCGTAGGGGGTTATTTCCACTGTCACTCGATCTCCTGGCAAGATTTTAATTCGATAGAGTCGCAATTTCCCAGCAAGATGACAGAGGACTTCCTGGCCTTCGTCTAACTTTACTCGAAAATGAGCACTCGGCAGGGCTTCCAAAACCTTGCCTGTTTTTCGAAAAACCTTCTTTTGAGGATTTGGCATTAAATAAATTTAGTTTAACAAAATTTTTTTACCTAGTCAAGGTTTAATTTAATTTTAATTTTCTCCACATCCTTCGGGACATTTTTAATCCACATTGGCCAAAATTTCACCTCGACTTTTGCAATCTGGGGCTGACTTTCTAAAAAAAGTTTGGTCTCGGCTAATGATTTCCCTGCCAATCCTTTCTTTAAATTCGGCTCTCCAACATCTGAATAAATTTTAGCTTCTGTCTTGAGGGAAATGGTAATCTTGCCTGCTTTTAAATTGATTACCTCTGCCAGATAATCTAATTTCAAACTCTTTTCAGAAATTTTCTTGGTTTCCTCAATTTGAGAAAGAATAGAGTCTCTGGCAAAATTTTCAAGGTCTTCTCTTTTGAATACTAAGGCAATCGAATGGGCTTTCACCTGAAACTTGAATTTTTCCAATTCATCTTTTGGTCTAGCTAAAGAAAATGTCTCAAGAATTTCTGAATCTATGGCTCCTTCTAATAAAATAAACTCCGAGGAGATTTTTTCTTTTAAAGAAGCCTCACTTTCTTTTAGAGCCCTTTCTAAGAGCGCCTTTTTAGCTCCGTCTAAATCTTCTTGGCTAACCTGAGGAACTTCTTCCCTTAAGCCACCTTGCATGTCTTGGAAGGATTTCCCATAAATTTTGGTATACCTATCGGTCCCGGCAAATCCCGGGATAGAAAAAGTTGAGGGACCAATATTATATTCTGGACCGGCTTGGTCAGCCATCACTTTGGTATCGAGATAACTGGAGACAAACTTCCCTCCTTCATATTTTCCTCCGGGAAGAGTTACTTTTTCTATTGACCTGAATAATTTTCCATCTGCTGAAACAAATCGAGTGTTGGCCACCAAAGTTTGGGCCAGGGTGGAATAGTTATTATAAACTCGGATTATCCCTTCAGCTTTCTTTTCTTTTAACGCCCTACCTGAGGATGAAAATTCTTCAGTAATTAGCTTTTCTGTCTTGATTAATTCACCAGGAATAACTTTATTTAAAACATCGACGTTCTCGATTGCTTTATCGCAAGTTACTTTTGTTTCGGAAGTGAAAAGTTCTGTTACTGGCCAAATTTCTATCTCCGCTCTTGAGAGAGTAAAGTGGCAAAGAAGAAAAGCTGAGATTAAGGTAAGCAGAGTGCAGATTATCCACCACTTTTTCTTTGCAAAAAGCGGCGATGGTATAGTTTTTTCAAGAGGTGGTTTGGGTCTCTCTTCTTGAAAAGTGGTAGGGGGACCCGCTTTTGGTGGGTGCCCCGGTGGCAAAATATCAAAGACTTTCTTATTCATGATAGTGTTTATTTTACCCAGTAGAGCAACTTCGACTCGCTTCGCGATATTAGTTTTCTGAAAGAAAACTTGTCGAAGTTGTCATACTGGGTTTATTATAGCAAATTATTCGAGAATTGCTCTAATTCTCCTCATTCCTGAACCAGAACTTTCTTCTTTAAGAATTTTAAAATGACCGAGCTCTGAAGTCCTTTTGACGTGGGGACCGGCACAGATTTCTTTTGAGAAAGCCCCTATCGAATAAACAGTTACCATTTCAGGATATTTTTCCCTAAAAAAAGCCAAAGCTCCTACCTTAATTGCCTCCTCATACTTCATTTCCTCTTTTTTCACTTCTAGATCTTCTTTTATTTTCTGATTAACTAAATCCTCAACTTTTTTTAAATCTTTGACTGTCATTTTTTGAGGATGAGAAAAATCAAAACGCAATCTTTGAGGAGTAATATCTGAGCCCATTTGTTTAACGTGATTTCCTAAAACTTTTCTTAAGGCGGCCTGTAAAAGATGGGTGGCAGTATGAAGTCGAGTCCCTTCATATGTTGCCTCTTTGCCTATGCCACCAAATTTTTTCTCTGCCCCAGCCCGGGAAATTTCTTGATGCTTCTTAAATTCTTCTTCAAATTTTTTTTCATCAATCCCCAAACCTTCTTCGATAGCAATCTCTTTTGTAATTTCTAATGGAAAACCATAACTCTGAAATAAATCAAAAGCGATTTCCCCCGGAATCATTTTCAAATTTTTCAATTTGCAATTTTCAATTTGCAATTTTAAAATTTTTAAGCCTTTCTCTAAAGTTTTCTCAAATTTTTCTTCTTCGTTTTGAATAGCAGTTAAAATATCTGTTTCCTTAGTTTTTACTTCAGGATATATATTTTTGTAGATTTCAATAACTTTTTGAGCCAAGGGAATCAAAAAATTTTTTGGCAGATTTAACAGTTTTTCATATCGAATCGCTCTTCTCAAAATTCTTCTCAAAATATAGCCCCTCTCAACATTTGAAGGAAAAATGCCCTCAGAAATTAAAAAAACCGCACTTTTAATATGATCGGCAATAATTCTCTCTGCTCTTAAATTTGCACGGGTCAGACCGGTGTAATTTTTCCGAATTTCTCTAATGATTGGCGAAAACAAATCGGTTTCGTAAACTGAATTTTTTCCCTGGTAAACCATAGCTAACCTTTCCAATCCCATTCCGGTATCAACTCCTTTTTGTTTTAAGCCCCTCAACTCCTTTTTTTTATTTTGATAATATTCATTAAAAACTAAATTCCAAAGCTCTACCCCATTAAAATGAATTTCGGTTGTCGGACCGCAAGGACCTTCCTCACCAGTCGGCCCCCAAAAATTATCTTCTCTGCCCATACCAATTATTTTATTTTCTGGAATTCCTAATTTTAACCAGATTTTTTTTGATTCGAGGTCCTCAGGAATTTCCTTATCACCTCTAAAATAAGTGAACTTCAATTTATCAATTTGCAATTTGCAATTTGCAATCAAAAATTCAAGCGCAAGCTTGATAGCTTCTTCTTTAAAATAACCACCGAAGCTGAAATTGCCCAGCATTTCCAGAAATGTTAAATGCTTTTCATCCCCTACTTCCTCGATATCCGAAGTTCTAAAACATTTCTGCGAAGTCGCAACTCTTTTCCCATAAGGCGATTCCTTTCCCAAAAAATATTCTTTAAACTGTTGCATTCCAGCCGTGGTAAAAAGAACCGAGGGATCAGTTGGAATCAATGAAGAAGAAGGCACTACTTTGTGCCCTCTCTTTTCAAAAAAATCTAAAAACTTTTCTCTCAATTCTCTCGAAGTCATTAG
>PETJ01000044.1:0-4631 GCA_002781125.1 Candidatus Nealsonbacteria bacterium CG01_land_8_20_14_3_00_12
CTCATTTTGGAGAATTCCCCCAACCATATTTTCAAGGTCTCATATTTTTATTACCTGATTTTGAAAAGGAAAGTTAGCTGGCAAGGCCCTGTTAAATAAGATTCTTCCTAAGGAGGTTTCAGTAAATTCATTTTTAATTCGAACTTTTATTTTAGCTTTCAAATCAATATTTCCCAGTTCATAACTAATCTCCGCCTCTTCTGGATTACTAAATATTTTTCCTTCGCCCTTTTTACCCGCTTCGATTCGGGTTAACCAATAGCAACCCAGAACAATATCTTGATAAAGAGTAACAATAGGGGTACCAGTGGCTGGTTTTAATAAATTAAGGCTGGCCAACATTCTTTCTTTGCTTTCTTTTTGAGCCTCATCAGAAAGCGGAAGATGAACTGCCATTTGATCCCCGTCAAAATCAGCGTTAAAGGCCTTACAAACGAGGGGGTGAGTTTGAATTGTTTCTCCTTCGATTAAAACCGGATAGAAAGCCTGAATCCCTAATCTATGTAAGGTTGGAGCTCGATTTAATAAAACCAATTTATCTTTGACCACCTCTTCTAAAATCGCCCAAACCTCATCGGTCTCCTCTTCAATTAATCTGGCCGCTCCCCTGACATTGTAGGCCAGTTCTTTTTCCAAAATTTTTCTAATCACAAATGGTTTAAAGAGTTCCAAAGCCATTTTCTTTGGCAGCCCGCATTGATTCAGTTTTAATTGAGGCCCAACCACAATCACCGACCTTCCCGAATAGTCAACTCGTTTTCCCAAAAGATTTTGGCGAAATCTGCCCTGCTTTCCTTTGAGCATATCAGCCAGGGATTTCAAAAGTCGTCTGCCACCGGTAGTAGCCTGGGTCATTGTCCCCTTCCTCATTCCATTATCAATCAGGGCATCAACTGCCTCTTGCAACATTCTTTTTTCATTTCTGACAATTACTTCCGGAGCATTAATTTCCAATAAGTATTTTAAGCGATTATTTCTATTAATTACCCTTCGATATAAGTCATTTAAATCAGAAGAGGCATATCTTCCTCCATCTAACTGAACCATTGGTCGCAAATCTGGAGGTAAAACCGGCAAAACTTGCATGAACATCCATTCCGGTCTAACCTTTGCCCTTTCCATTCCCTGGAAAATTCTCAATCTTCTTAAAATTATTTTCCGATTTTGAGGGCTGGCTTTTTCAAATTCCTTTTTCAAATTTGAAATCTCTTTTTTTAAATCAATCTTTTCAAAAATTTTTCTTAAGGTTTCGGCTCCTGTTCCGGCTTCAAAAACCTGACCATATTTCAAAGACAAATCGTGATACTCAACTTCAGACAAAACTTTTAGAGGTTTTAGCGTCAAAACCTCTTCCCTCGCCCTATCCCTGGCTGCCTTCAACTCCTGCACTTTAATCTTTTCTTTCTTTTTAGTTTTTAATTTTGATTTTTGCTTGCCCGCCGAAGCCTTGGCGGAGGCGGGACTTTTGATTTTTCTTTTATATTCTTTTTCAATCTCTTCCAAAACTTTTCTTTTTGCCTCCTCATTTACCTTGGTAACAATATAGGCAGCGAAATAAATTACTCTTTCCAATTGCTGCATTGGAATATCTAAAATTGTACCCACGCTCGAGGGTACGCCACGTAGGAACCAAATGTGAGAAACTGGAGTGGCGAGAAGAATATGACCCATCCTTTCACGTCGAACCTGAGATTTTGTTATTTCCACTCCGCATCTATCGCAAATTACGCCCTTATACTTTATTCCTCGATATTTACCACAATAACATTGATAATCCCTTTCCGGCCCAAAAATTTTTTCGCAAAAAAGACCATCCTTTTCTGCCCTCTGGGTTCGGTAGTTAATGGTTTCTGGCTTTGTCACTTCGCCATGCGACCATGACAAAATATCCTCAGGCGAGGCCAATTTTATTCTTATTGATTCTAAATCTTGTACCCTCATAATTTAGTATTTAGTACCTAGTATTAAGTATTTAGTATTTTTAAGCGAGGCAAGTGGTTTCAGGGACAGTTAAAGGCTTGAGCGGGCATGGTTTCCGACGAAGTCGGAAGAGCGAGAGCCTTTACCTGAGTGAGCGAGCCTCGCTGGGGCGAGCGAACGACCCTGAAATCAGCTTGCCGAGCGATCTTCGTGGGGTTTTTCTTTTACTTCCACGCTTAACCCCAAAGATTTTAATTCTGAAACCAGTAGGTTGAAGGAGGCGGGGATGTTTGGCGGTTTAATTTCCTCTCCTTTCAATATTGCTTCGTAAGTGGCTGCTCTTCCTGGGACGTCATCCGATTTGATAGTTAACATTTCTTGCAGGGTATGAGCTGCTCCATAACTTTCCAAAGCCCAGACCTCCATTTCCCCGAATCTCTGACCCCCAAATTGAGCTTTTCCTCCCAAGGGCTGTTGGGTAATCAGGGAATAGGGACCAATCGACCTCATGTGAATTTTATCCTTAACCATATGGATTAATTTCATCATATAAATGTAACCGACGGTAATTTTTCCTGGAAAGGGAAGGCCGGTTCTTCCATCATATAATCGCACTTTCCCATCTTCGGGAAGTCCAGCCAATTTTAATTCGCTTTTAATATCTTTCTCAGCTGCTCCCGATAAAGCTGGAGATATGGCATGATATCCCAGATGTTTTGCTGCCCAGCCCAAATGGGTTTCTAAAACCTGTCCTAAATTCATTCTGGAGACGACACTTAAAGGATTCGAAATTATATCGACCGGAGTTCCGTCTTCCATAAATGGCATTTCTTCCACCGGTAAAACTTTTGAAATCACTCCTTTATTTCCATGACGACCAGATAATTTGTCACCGGCCTGGATTTTTCTAACTTCGGCTACTTCAACCTCAATTCTTTTTATCACTCCTGGCTCTAATTTGTGACCCAACTCCCGGGAGAAAACCTTCACTCCCACTACCCTTCCCTGCTTCCCATGTTCCATTAACAATGAGGTGTCTTTAACATCCCTGGCTTTTTCACCAAAAATTGCCCTGAGCAATCTTTCTTCGGCAGTTAAATCTGTTTCACCTTTTGGCGAAATTTTTCCGACTAAAATATCATTTGGGCCGACTTCTGCTCCAATTCTAACAATCCCTTCTTCATCCAAATCTTTTAATTTTTCCTCCGAGACATTGGGAATATCATAGGTGGTTAATTCTGGTCCCAATTTTGTTTCTCTAACATCACAACTAAAATTCTCAGCGTAAATTGAGGTGTAAACGTCATCTTTGACCAATCTTTCGGAAATCAAAATGGCGTCTTCGAAATTCCCTCCCCGCCAGGGTAGGAAGGCAACTAAAATATTTCGACCCAAACTTAAATATCCTTGGGAAATTGCTCCACCGTCAGCCAAAATGTCCCCTTTTTTAACATGGGCAAATTTTTTAACTAAAGGCTTCTGGTGAAAACAGGTATATTGATTAGTCCTGACAAAAGTTCTTAGATGATAGGTTTTAGGTTTTAGGTTTTTAGACTTCACGATAATGTGATTAGCATCAACTTCAGTCACTATGCCATCTTCTTCAGCTATCGCTTCTTGGCCTGAGTCCCTGGCTACTTTCTTCTCCACTCCGGTCATTACTAAAGGTGGCTCAGGTTTAATAAGGGGTACTGACTGACGTTGCATATTTGAACCCATAAGCGCACGGTTCGCATCGTCATTTTGTAAAAAAGGAATTAAAGAGGTAGCAACCGATATAGATTGTTCTGGTGAGACATCGATAAAATCAATTTCATTCTTATCCGACACTCCTGGCTCACCCTTAATCCTGGCTTCGACTTCTCTGAGAGTGATATTCCCTTTTCCATCAATTGGAACATTACCCGAGGCAATGTTATATCTTTCTTCTTCATAAGCATTGAGGTATCGAGTTTCCGATGTCACTTTGCCTTTTTCAACCTTGAAATAAGGAGTTTCTAAAAAACCATAGGGATTAATTCGGGCAAAAGAAGCCAGGTGACTAACCAATCCGATATTGGGTCCTTCCGGAGTTTGAATTGGACAAATCCGGCCATAGTGAGAAGGTTGAACATCCCTGACTTCAAATCCTGCCCGCTCGCGTGTTAATCCGCCAGGACCAGTAGATGATAACCTCCTTTTATGTTCTAATTCAGCCAGAGGATTCTCATTATCCATAAATTGGGACATCTGGGATGAGGTGAAAAATTCTTTAACTACTGCCATCACCGGCCGAGGATTAATAAGTTGAATTGGAGTTAAGGTGTAAATATCAAGAGTGGACATTCTATCTTTGATTATTCTTTCCATTCTCATCAATCCCACCCTTAATCTATTTTGTAAAAGTTCGGTCAAAGTCCTAACCCTTCGATTACCTAAATGGTCAATCTGATCAGGCTTTCCCTCCGGGTCATTATTTAACCTTATTATCTCCCGAAGGACTGCTATTACATCTTCTGGTTTTAAAACTCTATCCGATACGGTTATCTCTGCCTCCTTTGTATTGCGTATATCGTATTTCGTATTTCGTATTTTTTCTTTTTTCGCTTTCCCAGATACCATATACGAGATACCAGATACAAGCGCTGGTAAGCGCTGTCCCATCCTCCATCTCCCCACCTTTGACAAATCATATCTTCCAAAGTTAAAGAACATATTTTCAATCAACTCCC
>PETJ01000044.1:4647-5551 GCA_002781125.1 Candidatus Nealsonbacteria bacterium CG01_land_8_20_14_3_00_12
GGTGAGGTCACCCGGTCTTAATCTGCTATAGATTTCAACCAAGGCCTCGGCTTGATTATGGGTTGTATCCCTCTTTAAAGTTTCTTCAATATATTTAATTTCGCCAACATCGACATCTTTAAAAAGTTCCAAAAGTTTCGCGTCCGTTTCGCGTTCTTGTTTCGTGTCTGTTTCGCGTAGTCTCGAAGAGACTCCAAAAGCCCTCAAGAGGCAAGTCGCCGCCACCTTTCTTTTTCTGTCAATTTTTACCCCAATAAAGCCCGCGCTTTCAGTTTCAAATTCTAACCAGGCTCCTCGATTAGGAATAATTTTCGCCCCAAAATAATCTTTTCCTCGTAAATTTTGGGCAGTAAAAAACGCTCCCGGCGAGCGAATTAATTGAGAAATAGCCACCCTCTCCACCCCGTTAACAATAAAAGTTCCCCTCTCGGTCATTAAGGGGAAATCACAGAGAAAAACCTCTTGTTCTTTGATCTCTTTGGTTTTAAGATTAACTAACTTTGTTTTGACTCTTACGGAAGCTTCGTAAGAATCGTTATTTTCTTTAGCTTCCCAATCGGTCTTATATTTTGGCTCGTCTAATTTATAATCCAAAAACCAGAGTTCTAACTCTTTTCCGGTATAATCTCTGATTGGAGAAATCTCCTGAAATAATTCCTTTAAATCCCTTTCCCAAAATCTTTTCCAGCTATCCTTTGGCAGTTCTAATAAATAAGGCAAAGGAAGAAAAACCTTGGCTTTGCCAAAATTTTTAACTTTAATTGGGTCCATATTTTCAATATAAAAAACCTAAAAATACCCTAAAGCTTTAATTACCAGAGCGAAGCGACGGGTGGAGATGAAAGCGAAGCTTTCATCGACTTTAGGGTAACAGCTTTTATTTAATTTTTAGGAAAAGCGAGCG
>PETJ01000067.1 GCA_002781125.1 Candidatus Nealsonbacteria bacterium CG01_land_8_20_14_3_00_12
CGTATCCAGCCCGGTGGGGTGGACTTGAACTTTTGAACTCAGGGTTCAAACTTTTTAAGCCATGGTTTAGCTTAAAAACAAGATTATCTATGTAATCTTGGTCAAGAGAAATTCTTTCTAAATTTTCCAAAATATATTCTTCCAATCTATTATCGGTTCGATTGTTTTTGGCTACATTAAACATTACGGCGACTTGATTGATTTGATTATCGGTATTGCTTTTATTATCGTTTCCTTGCGAATGCTTTATGAAGGATTATTTGCCAAAGCCAAAGCGGCTGAACCGGTCCCGCAAATTCCCGGTAAGCCATTATCTAAAACAATTTTAGGTTCGGTTATTGGCACTTTAACTGGCATTATTGGTTTGGGCGGCGGCTATGCTTTAGTTCCCTCTTACATTTATTTTCTTAAAGCACCGGTGAAACTGGCAATCGGCACTTCTATGGCCGCTTTTGTCTGGATGGCTTTGGTTGGCGCATTCTTTAAATTCTTCCAAGGCGTGGTCAATATTCCGGTGGCTATAACTTTAGGAATCGGCGCTTTGATTGGCGCAATTTATGGAGCGAAATTAGTGGCGAAATTTAAACCAAATGTTTTAAAAACCTTGTTCGGATTACTATTTTTGTATGTTTCTTTAAAGTATATTTTAATTTATTTTGGCGTTTATATATGAAGGAAAAAATCGCCGCTATTTCAATATTGGCAAACATAATCTTAGCGGGAGGTAAAATCATTGTCGGGGTGTTTTCGGGCTCGGCCGCCATTTTGGCCGAAGGTATTCATTCTTTCATGGATATTTTTTCCTCCGCTGTTGGCTATATTGGAATTAGAGTATCTAAAAAACCAGAAGACCAAAAACACCCTTACGGTCATTATAAATTTGAGGTTCTGGCCGGTACCATTATTACCTTGATTCTTTTGGCAACCGGTGCAGGAATTATTTACGAGGCCTATCAAAAATTTTTAAATCCTTCTTTAATAAAAATACCGATTTTAGCTTTCGGAATAATGATATTCTCGGCGGTTGTTAATGAAATAATGGCTCGTCTCAAAATTCATTTTGGCAAAAAAGAAAACTCAATAGCCTTGCTTTCAGATGGAGCCCATTCCAGAGTTGATGTTTATGCTTCGCTTGCCGTTTTTGCTGGTTTATTTTTAACAAAATACTGGATTTATACTGATTCTTTGTTAGCTTTTTTAATTGGCGCTTATATCATTAAAAAATCTTTTTCTTTAGGCAAAGAAGCGGTTGATTCCTTGCTTGATGTTTCGGCTGGCAAAGACGTTGAAGAAAGAATAAAAACAATCGCCAAAATTCAGAACATTGAAATTTCATCTTTAAAGACCCAGAAAAAAGGTTCGGCTGTCACCGCTAATTTAGAAATAAAACTGCCGAGCAATCTAAAGGTAGAAGAGGCGACTAAAATTTCCGATAGTTTAAGAGAAAAACTTATAAAAGCAATGGAGAATCTTCAGTATGTCGCCATTCAAATCACAAGTCATGAAGTGGAAACTGGATTTTATAAGCCTGAATTTGGCAGAGGATTTGGGTGGCAGAAAAAGGGCAGGTTTAGAGGAGAGGCTGAAGGGGCAAAAGGCGGAGGGCCTGGCGGCTACTGTGTTTGTCAGAAATGTGGATATAAAATGATTCATGAACGTGGTATTCCGTGCTCTACGCTTGAGTGTCCAAAATGTAAAATTAACTTAACAAGAGAATAATATGGCAAGGCCAATAAAACCAAGAAGAGTATTGTTTGACCCAGACGTGGTCTATTTCAAGCCAAGAGCTGTGCCTTTGTCTATGCTGGAGGAGGTTGATTTAAGTATAGATGAACTTGAAGCTTTGCGACTTTGCGATTTGGAGGATTTTGAGCAAGAAGAGGCGGCAAAGAAAATGAAAATTTCCCAAAGCACTCTTCAACGAATTTTAACTTCTGCTCGTAAAAAGGTTGCTGAAGCCTTAATCGGGGGTAAGGCTATAAAGATTAGAAAAGGATAATCAGCAAAAAATCGCCATTTTGGCGGTTTTTTGATATACTGAAACCAGTGTAATTATCTGGAAAATGCCAGTGAATCCGCTATTAAACAATTTCTAACGTTTTCCAACTCCCGCAGCCACTAAAAAATCGCCGATCCGCCTTCTGGCGGAGGCGATTTTTTGATAGAATAAAATAAATTTTATGTTGCATAAAGGTTTAAGCGAAAAACGAGTTTTAGAGTTGAGAGAGAAATTTGGCGAAAATGTAATTCCTTTTAAAGAAGAAGCCACTTGGCTTTCTATTTTATTTTCTCAGCTTAAAAGTCCTTTAATTTACATTTTAATAATTGTTGGTTTGATTTCTCTAATTTTAAAAGAATACTTCGATGCAGGTTTAATCGGGTTTGTAATCATTATCAATGTCTTAATGGGATTTTTCCAAGAATATAATGCTAAGAAAACATTAACTGCCTTAAGAAAAATTTTAAAACCAAAAACAATAGTTATAAGAGCGGGTCAAAGAAAAGAGATAGAGGTGAAAGAATTAGTTCTAGGTGATTTAGTAGTGTTGGGTTCTGGTGATAGAATTCCAGCCGATGGCAAATTGATTGAAGGAATGAGTTTATTAATCAACGAAGCAATTTTAACTGGCGAGGAAGAAGCGGTGACAAGAACTGAAAAAGAAGGAAGCAGTCTTTTATTCATGGGTACAACCGTAATTTCTGGAAGGGGAGTGATGGAGGTGATAAAGACTGGGAAAGAAACTGAAATGGGAAAGATTGGAAAAAGCTTGACAGAAGTAAAAGAAGAAAAAACGCCTCTCCAAATAAAATTAGAAATTTTTTCTAAAAATTTAGCCGTTATAGTTCTTTTCGTTTGTTTGGTTATTTTTATCCTTGGGGTTTTCCATAAAGAAAATCCTTTTGAGATGTTTAAAATGGCAGTAATTTTATCAATAGCAGCAATACCCGAGGGACTGCCAATAGCAATAACAATGATTTTAGCTTTGGGAATGCGGAGAATTCTAAAGAGAAATGGATTGGTAAAAACTTTACTTTCTATTGAAACCCTAGGTTCAACTTCAGTCATTTGTACCGATAAAACCGGAACCTTAACCGAAGGAAAAATGAAAGTTGTTAAAACAGATTTTTTAGATAGAAAAAAGACATTACTTGCTTTAATCTTAAACAATGAACAAAGAAGCAGTGTGGAAGTTGCTATTTGGGAATATGTAAAAAATGAAAAGGAACTTGATCCTCAAGAGGTCTTTGACCGATCAAAAAGGATTTATGAAGAGCCATTTGATAGCGAAAAGAAATATTCAATGACTATAAATGAAGCAGAAGGAAGAGAAAATGCATTTTTAATGGGAGCTCCTGAAATTATCCTTTCCTTTTGTCAGATTTTAAATGAAGAAAAAAATAAAATTTTAGAAGAAATTGAAAAATGGGCAGATGAGGGGTTAAGGATTTTAGGGGTGGCTTTTAAAGAAAAAGGGGATTTAAAGGAGAAAAAAGAATTTTTTTGGCTTGGATTAATAGGTATTGCCGACCCAATCAGAAAAGAAGCAAAAGAGGCAATTTTGACTGCCCGGAGAGCCGGTATCAAAGTTAAAATAGTAACGGGAGATTATCGCAAAACTGCTGAAAGAGTGGCGAAAAACCTTGGATTTAAATTGGAGCCGAAAAACATTTTAGAGGGTCCAGAATTAGAAGTCATTTCCGAGGACGAATTGAAAAAGAGGATAGATGATATAATATTGTTTACTCGGGTTACTCCTCATCAAAAACAAAAAATAGTTAAAGTTCTTCAGGAGAAAGAAGAGGTGGTAGCGATGACTGGAGATGGTGTTAATGATGCTCCGGCACTCAAGAAGGCAAATATTGGGGTAGTAGTAGGCACCGCTTCCGATGTTGCCAAAGAAGCAGCAGATTTAATTTTACTTGATAATAATTTCAAAACTATAGTGGCTGCCTGCGAAGAAGGCAGGTTAATCTTTTCTAATATCAAAAAGACAGTTGGTTATGTGCTTTCTAATTCGTTTGCCGAAATCGCCTTAATTTTTGGTGCCGTTCTTTTGAACCTTCCTTTTCCTTTAACAGTTGTACAAATTTTATGGATTCACCTTATCTGTGATGGGCCTCCAGATTTAATGTTGGCTTTTGAGCCAAAAGAGAAGTTATTAATGGCAAAAACTCCAAAGAATATAAAAAAAGAAGAGATACTCAGTAGTTTTACGAAGTTTTTAATCTTGGCTGTCAGTTTAGCTGCTGGTATCTTGTCTCTGTTCTTGTTCTGGCGTTTAGGAATAAGAGAGGGAAATTTAAATCTTGGCCGAACTATTGCTTTCGCTACCATAGCCAGCGTTAGTTTAGTTTATATTTTTGCTTATAAAAATCTTAAAAAACCAATCATCGAGACGGAAAGCTTTTTTCAAAATAAATTTATGTTTTTTGGAGTAGCTTATGGATTTTTACTCCTTTTTCTGGCAATTTATTTACCGTTTTTCAATAAAGTTTTAGGAACTATTCCCCTAAGGCCATTTCACTGGTTATTGATTTTTGCTGTTGCCCTATTTATTACTTTAATAGTTGAATTAGTAAAAATTTTTTCTAATCTTACCACTAAGAAAAAATAGATAGGATAACGAAAGAGGGTTATGGTTTAACTAGAACTGGCATCTTAAAACACTCTTTAGTGTTCATAAAATAGGTTCTAATAGCGTTCAGGCCCCGCAGCCAATGTCAATAGATACAAAGAATCGCCTTTTGGGCGGTTTTTTGGTAGAGCTTGATTTTTTTAGGAAGAGTTGTAGGGTTTGATTAAGGAAAGTATTATTATGGTAAATCTCACTATAAAATTGATTATTATAAGTGCCATTGTTATATCTATTTCAGTAATAGCTGCATCTTCTTTGACACAGAAATATGGGACAATACTAGTTACTGTTTCAATAATTATTGGTGCAATAGTAGCAATGGCGATTAATATTGCGTATTGGCTTCGAAAATCTCATTTATCGAATCGCCAATAGGCATAACTTTTTTATTTCTTCCAGCTCAAATCTAGGATGTAAATGTACTTATCTAACCGCTGAAATACGGTTCTAACGTCGTCCATTAGGGGCAGCATCCTTTAGCTCGGTTCGAGAGACCGAGCCGCGTTAATTGACTTTTTTTAAATAATAAGTTAGTATACAAGATAGTAAGTTTCTTATTTCTTCTTTCCTCTTTCCTTACATAAACAATCAGAGCACATAAATTTTATGTGCTCGACCGAGCACTAAAATACTTTAGTGCTTTGGTACGATGTAAGATAAATAGATAGATAAATAAGATTGGTCGGCTTACTTAATAAATTTTTGTGTAAGGAAAAAACTATGGCAAAAAA
>PETJ01000005.1 GCA_002781125.1 Candidatus Nealsonbacteria bacterium CG01_land_8_20_14_3_00_12
CATAAGCTTCAAACAAAACCTCCTCTAATTTTTCAGCCTCAGCCTCGCCGCTTGCTCTTTTTATCGCTCTTTCAATATTTTCCTTTGGCATGTTGAAAACTTTCGCCTGTTCAAGAGCTATTTTTAGCTTCGAATTAGTTTCCGGGTTAGGTCCCCTTTCTTTTACGGCGACCGAAATTACTCTCGCCATTTTCGAGAACATTTGTCCTCTTTTTTGGTCCGTAATATTTTTCTCTCTCCGGATGGTCTTCGCGTGGCTGTGCCCGCTCATATTTTTATACCCTCCCTTAAATATAATTTATCCCATCTATTGCTCCAATAAATATTAAATTTCCTATATCTTTCTAAAATATTTTTTCTTACCGCTATTATCTTTTCTCTTTTCTCTGGATGTTTTAAATAAGGATTGGTCATCTTAATTAATTTAAGTAAAGAATTTTTCCGGCCGACTAATAGTGTCCACTCGTCTTTATTATTTATTATTCCCTTACGTATTGTTCCTTTTTTGCGAGTGAGGCGGGGAGGTCTACATAAAATTCCCAATTTATTTAACTGTTGACTAATTTGGAAGAGAATATTTTTATCCTCCGATTTAATGCTAAAATTGCTATTTTTACCGTTTTTACTTATTTGAAAGCACCCTTCAGCATCAGTGTATCCTGCTAAAAACGCTGCGAAGTATTTCTTGTTCTTTAGAATCCACGGTTCTATTAAATCTTCTTTCTTTAAAAGAAAATTAAAAGATCTATTGAGATAACACTTCACATTAAAATTACCAGTTTTACTTGGTTTATTGTTATTCCACACATGGCCGTAAGGAGAAAATAGCTTATTCATTAAATGAACGAAAATGGGTTTAGTTGAACTTGCGCGGACATAAATAGTGGGAGCACTTTGATTCCGTTCCTCTACAGTAAGATCTCCCAACCGAAATCCGATAAGGTACGCTTTTTCTTCTAAATTCCCGCTAAAATCATAGCGAGGATAGCGGGAGGGTTTTAACACACTTGCTTCACTAATAGTTCGGATTGGAACTCGGTGTTCTAAAAGTTTATTTAAAACTGTTCTCTGACAGCAATGAAACTTTTTAGAAATTTCAAAAGCGGTCATTTTTTTATCTAAATAAAGCTTTTTTAATTCTCTTTTTGGAATTTTTACCTCTCCAAAATTTATTCTTGCTTCCGATAATGTTCTTACCTTAATTCCATATTTTTTAAATCGCCTTCGAATAGTTGTTTGATGACAATGATAAATCTTCGCAATCTCAGGCGAAGACATTTTCTGCTGCCAATACAATTCTCTTAATTTTTTCGGCAAAATTTTATCAATTAATCTCATATTTTATTAATTTTATTCTAATTTTTTCGACAAATCAATATCTTTTATTTTCCTTTTAAGGGTTAAAATTATTATTCCAGAGAAAATAGCGATAGGTAAAGCGATTAATAAAATAAATAAAGATTTTGAGCTTTCCGGCAATTGCGCGCTAACCGTTGCTAATCCTTTTTTGGTTTCCGCCTTAGTAAACTCTTCTAAAAGTTTTGCCTCGGCCCCTTCTTTTAATTTGGCCCCGGGACTATTTTCAGCTTTTGGCGTCCCACCGGGATTTTGGCTTGTCTGCCAGTTTGAGGAATCGGAGCCAGATAGCTGAGGATTTTTTCTTTCCATGGTCTGTTTGGTTTTGTTGTCGCCGGCAAACCAGCCTCCACTACAATCTACTGAATCAATTAAATTTCCAGAATCATCATAAAGCTCTAACTTTTCTCCGGTATTCCCTAAGGCTCCGGTATAAATTTGATCAGCCGGGATATCGAGAACTGTGTTATCATCGGTTCTTTCTAATAAATAAAACGATTTAGCAACAACGGTGCCTGTTAAATTAATCTTCGGGGTACCGTCGGCAGTTTTTAAAATCCACCCCTCGAGATTAATTGGCGAACCACTGTTATTATAGAGCTCGATCCATTCATCGTTATAGGAAATTTCCGTCCCCATCCAGGCGATTTCATTGATAACTATATCAAGGGAGTTAACCGCTTGCGCCAGGAAAGCTAAGAAAATAAGGAATAAAACTAAAGCTATTACCCTTGACAAATTCTTCATAATTTATTATAATAAAGAGGTATAAAGCAGCCCCGGAGCTGGGGGTAGGAGTTTTTCCTGACGGACGGCCTGGCTAGGCGCGAGGCCGCTCCTCGAAAAAATTCTAAAATTTGTGTTCCTAACACCAAGTTGCCCCCGGCTCCGGGGCCGTTTTCATTCCCCTGTCACTCTTTCCACCTCTTCAATTGTTGTCACCCCATCTAAAACCTTTATTAACCCATCTTGATACATCGTAACCATTCCTTTTTTTATTGCTTTTTCTCTCAGGCTAGCAATTGACGGAGAAGTTGATATAAATTTTTCCATTTCATCATCAACCAAAAAGGCTTCAAAAATACCAATTCGCCCTCGATAGCCAGTATAGTTACAATTTTGGCACCCCTTAATTTTAGGAATCTTTAATTCCGGGCTTAATTTCGGAATTTTAACCTTTAAGGACGCCAACCCCCCCGCCACCCTCCCGCCGAAGGCGGGCCCCTCGCTTAGCTCCTTTTTGAGTTTTTTTAAATCTTCTGGAGAAATTTTTCTAAATTCGGCGCATTTTTTACAAACCTTTCTGATTAATCTTTGAGCAATGGCCATATTTATTGCCGGAGCAATGTTAACTGGTTTTTCTCCCAGGGCCTGTAGCCTGGCCACCGTACCAGCGGCATCATTTGTATGCAAGGTAGTAAAAACTAAATGACCAGTTAAAGCAGATTGGAGGGCAATAGAAGCTGTTTCTAAATCTCTAATCTCTCCGACTAAAATTACATCCGGGTCTTGACGCATAATTGACTTTAATCCGGAAGCAAAATCATACCCTTTTTTTGGATCAACTTGGGTCTGGGAAATCCCCTTTAAATGATATTCAATTGGGTCTTCAATGGTAATAATTTTGATTTCTGGTTTTTGAACTTTTCTTAAAAAGGCATAGAGAGTAGTGGTTTTCCCAGAGCCAGTGGGGCCGGTGACAATGATCATCCCATTTGGTTTTTTAATCTCCTTTTCAAAAATTTCCAACAAATCTTCTCTTAAACCTAAGACCTCTAACTCAATTAGAGCTTTTGGATTTAATAATCTTAAGACAATTGTCTCTCCATATTCAGCTGGCAAAGTGGAAGTTCTAATTTCAATAGCCACTTCGTTTATTAAAATAGAAAAACGGCCATCTTGGGGCCGATCAGTAATATTTAATTTGAGTCCCGAAAGGAGCTTGATTCGATTTAAAAGTCCTTCATATATCTTTAAATCAAAATTTATTACATCTTGTAAAAGGCCATCAATTCTAATCCGGATTTTAGCCTGTTCCTCTCTGGGTTCAATATGGATATCAGAGGCTTCCAAATGAATTCCTCCCCCTAAAATAACCTCCGAAAGTTCGGTAACACTTTTTTCTAAAAATTCCCCAATTCTTTCTTTAAAATCAGAAACATTTTTTATTTTCTGTGTTATATTAAGAAGAGGAGGAGAAATTTTTATTTCTCCAGTAATTTTTTGTTCCATTATTTGAACCTATCTTATTTTTTTTAAAAAGTCAATGAAATTAAAATATTTAACCAATAATCCTTCTCAAACCAAAAAATTGGGAGAAATTTTAGCTAAAGAAGTTTTAAAGACCCAACCTAAAAAAAGACTACGACCCTCCCGCCACCCTCCCAAAGGGCCCCTCGCTTTAATATTTGGTTTGGAAGGAGATTTGGGAGGCGGCAAAACAACATTTTTGCAGGGGTTTGCCAGAGGACTGGGAATTAAAGAAAAGATATTAAGCCCCACCTTTGTAATAATAAAACGCTTTGAAATTCCAAAATCTAGACATCTAACATCTAATATCCAATATCTAATTCACATTGATTGTTATCGAATCGAAAAACCAAAAGAGATTCTTGATTTGGGTTTAAAAGAAATTATTTCTAATCCTAAAAACATTGTTGCCATAGAATGGTCAGACCGAGTTCGAAAAATTCTACCTAAAGGAACTTTAATTTTAAAATTTCAAGTCGCCAATAAAAATAAAAGAAAAATTTCTTTTAAATATGGTTCCTAAAAAGCGTCTGATTATCATCGATAGTAATTCCATCATTCATCGGGCCTATCATGCCTTACCCCCTTTAACTACAAAAAAGGGAGAGCTGGTTAATGCTGTTTACGGTTTTTTATTAGTTTTTTTCAAAGCAATTAAGGATTTTCAGCCAGATTTTATTGCTGCTACTTTTGATTTTCCAGCTCCCACTTTCCGTCACGAAAAATACAAAGAATATAAAGCCAAAAGACCACCGGCTCCCGAGGAACTATATCAACAAATTCCAAAAGTTAAAGAGATTCTGGAGAGTTTTAATGTTTCAATTTTCGAAAAAGAAGGGTTTGAAGCCGATGATATTATTGGAACAATTGCTCATTTAGCCCCCAAAAGGCAAGTTTTACCAAAGATTGAGACCATTATTCTAAGCGGCGATTTGGATACCCTCCAATTAATTAATCCAAAAACAAAAGTTTATTCTTTAAGGAAAGGAGTAAAAGACATCATTCTTTATGATCAAAATTTAGTTAAAGAAAAATACGGGGGGCTGACGCCCGGCCAACTTCTCGACTTTAAGGCCCTCAAAGGAGATCCCTCTGATAACATTCCAGGGGTTACTGGCATTGGTGAGAAAACAGCAATTGACCTTCTTTTAAAATTCGGAAGTTTAGAAAATTTATATAAAGAAATTGAAGAAAATTCAGAAAAAGCCAAAGAGGTTAAACCTAAAATAAGAGAAACATTGCTGAAATATAAAGAACAAGCTTTTCTTTCCAAATCTTTAGCCGAAATTAGAAAAGATGCGCCCCTGGATTTCAATTTAAAAAAATGCCACTGGAAAGAATATAACAAAGAAAAGATAGCTCAAATTTTAAAGAAATTTGAGTTTTATAGTTTATTAAATAGGCTTCCTCAGTTTAATAAGGAAGAAAAAAAAGAATCAGATGGAGGGAGTTTTGGGGAGAATTTAAAGCTGTGGTAAAATAAATAAATATGAAAATTTTAATTGCTTATTATTCGAGAACCGGGGGGACAGAAAAATTAGCCCAAGCTCTTAAAAAAGAGTTTGAAACTCGAGGCCATAGTGTTGATGTGGAAAAAGTTAAGCCGATTAAAGAACATAGCTTTTTAGGCTGGTGGCACATCCGGATGGTTAAAGGCGATTGCGAGATTTACCCTCAAAAAATTTGGGATGTTTCTAAATATGACGCTATTTGTATTGGTAGCCCTAACTGGACCAGGTTGTCTCTGCCAATGGCAAAATACCTTCAAAAAATTGAAGGCTTAAAATATAAAAAGATTGGTTTTTTTGCCGCTACTGCCGCCCCACCGGCTTTCGAATGGTATATACTTTCTGCTTATTTACTTGATTTAACATTTACCAGAATTATAGAACAAAAAAGAGGAAGAATTATAGAGAGTATATTACTTTCGAGCCTATTTAAAAACTGGGGAGTAGATTCTGAGTATGGGAAAAGGGCAATAAAAAATTTCTGCGATAAGATAAAAACCCCTATTTTCCCCTTAAAAGATTATTTCTTAAACCGAAAGGAGATTAAGAATAATCGTCTACTGGTCATTGCCTTTTCTACTCTTTTAGTTTCATCTTTAATTTTACATATTGTTTTGCCGGTTTTTAATAAAGGATTTTTAAGTTGGGCACAATATTCTTATCTGGCTGCCACTTTTTTCTTTAGTATTCTTTTATTAACAACAATCCATGAAAGGAAGATTGGGATTTTACTTGGAAAATATATAGGAGGATTTTCAGCAGTATTACTATGGACACTAACTATGGTATTTGCCCAACCAACTTTAGGAAGAGTGATGATTTTGGGGTATATTTTAATTTTTGTATTATTTGGTTTTTTTCATAACCCAAAGGTAGTAATTTTTTCTGGGTTATTCTCCTTTTTGGGATACGGTATTTTGTTTTACAATCCCTCTCTAAAAGAAATTCTTAACCCCGGTTTAGATCTTGTTTTAATAGGAATAAGTTGCGGGGCAGTTGCTTCTATTACTGGGAGCTTACAGAAATATCATTTTAGCTTATTAGACAGCCAAGAAGAGATAGAGACGGCTAAAGCAGTTTTGGAAATAAAAGTGGAGGCTAGAACTAGAGAGTTAAGAGAGCTTACCGAGGGTCAAGAAGAGATGATTAAAGAAAGGACAAAAGAACTTCAAGAAAAAATAAATGAATTGGGAAAATTCTCCCGATTAGCGGTTGGCCGAGAATTAAAAATGGTTACTTTAAAAGAAGAAATAGAAAAACTCAAAAAAGAGTTAGAAAAATCCAAAGGTCGACCTAACTAATAATTAGTTATCATAGAGAAATTAAAATTATGATTAAAGCCGGAGTAGGAAGAAGTAATAATCCCGATGCCACCAAAGCCGGAGTTGAGGCCTGTAAGACAGCTCTGAGCCAGGCCGGTAATAAAGCCGATTTAATCGTTGTTTTCTCTACAGTAGCCTACGATCAAGAGAAAATGCTGAAAGGGGTAAGATCTATTTCCAAAGAAATTCCTTTAGTGGGCTGCAGTGATTCCGGAGAGATCACTGGAGAAGGGCCAGTTTCAAAACATGTGGCAGTAATGGCTCTGAGTTCTGATACCATTAGTTTTACTGTTGGGGTAGGAGAGGGCACGGACAAGGATTCTCATCAGGCTGGAGCTATGGCAGCAAAAGAAGTAAAGAAAAAAGCCGAAGGAGATATTTCTTTGTTTACCATGTTATTGGATGGATTAGCTGAAAATGGAGCGGCAGCAGTGAGAGGAGTTCAAGAGGTTTTTGGCAAAAATTTTCCAATTATGGGTGGTTCAGCTGGGGATGACTTTCTTTTCAAGAAAACTTACGAATATTACAATGATCAAGTTTTGACCAATGCTGTGGTTGGAATCGGGCTTTCTGGTAAGTTTTCTTTTGGAGTAGGAGTGAGGCACGGCTGGGAACCAATTGGTCTTCCAATGAAGGTTACCAAAGCCAAAGGAGGCAAATTAATCGAAGTAAATAACCGTCCCGCCCTTTCTATTTATGAGGATTACTTTGGGAAGAAGGCTGAAGAATTGATCAAAGAACCGATTGCTCGAATGGCCTATACTTATCCATTAGGAATGAGCGTAGAAGGAAGTTCTGAGCTTTTGATTCGAGATGTGGTTATTGCTAACGAGAAAGGAGAAATTACCTGTGCAGCCGAAATTCCTGAAGGTTCAGAAATAAGGTTAATGCTGGGAGATTTCGATAAAGCTATTCAGGCTGCAAAAGAAGCTGCTGAAGAAGCTTTATCTCAACTCAAAGACGCTCGACCAAAAGTGGTTTTAGTTTTTGATTGTATGGCCCGAAATAAACTTTTAGGAGCAAGAATAGGAGAAGAAATTATGGCCATTCAGAATGTTTTAGGGAAAGAAGTTCCCTTAATTGGCTTTTATACTTACGGAGAACAAGCCCCCTTAGGAGGAGTGTTGGGACCTGAGTGTTTTTCTGTGTTTCATAATGAAACCATGGCTTTGATGGTATTGGGAGAGTAAGAAAATTAAAAACTGAGCTGAGCACATAAATTTTATGTGCTCAGCGAAGGTGAAGAAGAGAACGAAGTTCATCGACTACCCGAGCATTAGCGAAGGGTGGAGATGAGCAAAGTTCATCGACTACCCGAGCATTAGCGAAGGGTGGAAAAGAGATTTATCTCTTTGACTAAGAGTTTTAGATTTAAAATGAAAAAAAAACCTATCAGAAAAGTAGCAAAAAAGATAGACGGAACAAAACGGCAAACAATTATTGCCGGACCTTCAGAGATTAGCCAAAATAGAG
>PETJ01000016.1 GCA_002781125.1 Candidatus Nealsonbacteria bacterium CG01_land_8_20_14_3_00_12
CTTCGCCTCGGTTAATTCTAACTGTGATAATCTGGGAGAAAGAGGTTTTGGTTTTTGAAAGCGCTTGGGGATTATCTTCTACAAAAATTATTTTTTCGGGTACCCGCCCCCTGGGCGGGTGGGCAAAAACCTTTCTAAACAGTTTTGATTTTTCGATATCCCGAGTAATAAGTATTTTCCTAAAATATCTTCTAACTTCGGAGGCTTCAATTTTTTTTCTTTGAAACTTTTCCTCCCCGTAAGAAAGCAAAATAAAGTCGGCTTCCTTAGACCGCTTTTTTAAAAAGCCAAGTACATCATTATAGAGGAATTTCGGTGCCGCCTTTAAAATTTTCTCAAAAGATTTTTTAAGTTTTCCTATTTTAATTTCTGGTCTGGTTTTATGGATTAATTTAAATTGCTTTTCTGGTTTATAATCTCTCCCTACCCCTTTAGATTTCTCAAAAGTTTCTTGAAATAAATTTTCCTCAACTCCCAATTTTAAAAATGCCTCTTTCAAGGCAAAATAAAGCTTTTTCGCTGAAAACAAAGTATGGTCAAAATCAAAAATTAGTTTCATCTTCGACGTTTTCGAAAATAATTGAACCGGGGCCAATCTGGCAATTTGAGCCAATTAAAACACCAGGCATAAATGAGCAATGAATTCCTGTTTTTGTGTTTTCGCCCATAATACAGCCTAAGGAATCCAGTCCAGTTTTTACTTTTTCATTTTTAACTTTTACTTTTATTTCTCCCCTATCAATCCGAACATTGGCGGTTATATTTCCTGCTCCCAACCTACAACCTTTGCCAAAAATTGAGTCGCCAAAATAACCAGAATGGCAATGAACATCTTCTTGAAGTATTGAGCGAGTGACTTCGGCAAAAGCCCCAATTAAAACATTGTCTTCCAAATTTGCATACTCTCTAATTAAAGAATTATTTCCAATGATGCAATTATCTCCAATATAACAAGGTCCTTTAATTACCGCTCCCTCATAAATTTTGGTATTTTCGCCAACAAAAACATTTCCCTCGATTACCACATTTTTTGAAACCTTAGCTGATTTGTCAATTCCCGATTTTAAATATTTCCCCATTAGGTCCTTTGTTATTCCAAATAAATGCCAGGGATATTTATACGAAGTTGGTTCTTTCTCAACCATTACTACTTCGGCTCCCTTTTCCTTTATATAAAGGTCGAGTGCTTCTTCAAAAGCATATTGATGCTCGGGAACTCTTTTGTAATATTCAAAAAATCTCTGGGGCAACAAATAAAATCCTATTACTTTTATATCTGAAGGAGGGGCCCCGCCTTCGGCGGGGAGGGCGGTGGGCGGGTTGTAGTCTTTGCCTTTCTCTGGTTTCTCAATCAAACCCCTTATTTTATTTCCCTCAAATTTTAAAATTCCGTAAAGCCAGGGTTGATCGGTTTTAATTCCTAAAAAAATAAGCCCTGATCCACTTTCTTTAAATTTTTCCATCAGTGGCCCAACATAATCCCCGACATTAACTTTATGGGCATGCAAAACAAAAAAAGGGCCGAAAATTAAATTTTCTGCCATCAAAACCGCGTTTCCCATCCCTTTTGGTTCTGGCTGAATAACATATTTAATATCAATTCCTAAATCATAATTTCCTAGCTCCTCCTCAACATCTTTTTTGGGACCCTGAACAATAATAATCTCTTTGACCCCTGCTTTTTTTAAACTCTCAATCGTATACCAAATCAAAGGCCGGCCCATTATTTTAATGAGAGATTTATGTCTTTGATTCAGAGGCCAAAAACGAGAACTTTCACCTGCTGCTAAAATTATGGCTTGCCCCGTTAGAAATTTATTGGTCATATTTTTGAGATGCCCCGTTATTTTAGATTTCTAACGGGGCTTGCATATTAAATTAGGTTAATTAAAGTTTTAACTATTTTTTGAGGATCGTAAATTATTGGGCCGGATTTTAATAGAAGGTTTTTGCCGATGAATTTCTTTTTATTCAGATTTTTACCTGCCCCGTACCCAACCGAAGGTTGTAGTTCGGGGTCAATTTTCACCAAATCTAAAATTAAGGGCTCCTCTTTTTTATATTCCTCAATTCTTTTTTTATTAGGGACTTCGGTATTATAAAGTATCAAATCAAGGGAACAGCCCATATATTTTTCAACTTCATTTATGAAATCTAAAACTGAAAAATTATTCGTTTCACCAAGTTTTGTCATTGCATTGCAAATAAAGATTTTCTTTGCCTTCGATTTCTTTAGGGCTGTTTTCATTCCCTCTGGCAAAAGACAAGGAATAGTACTTGAATAAAGGTCGCCCGGCCCGAAAGTTATTAAATCCGCTTCAGTAACTGCTTTTTTAGTTGGTGGAAAAACCTTGGCTTTTGGTTTTAAATAAACTTTTTTAATTTTTAGTTTGGGATTATGTTTTCGAGGTACATCAATTTCATCTTCTCCCTCAATAATTTTTCCATTTTCCAATTCAGCTATTAGCTGAACTTTATCAACAGTTGCTGGTAAAGCCTGATGATTTCTTACTTCCATAAAATCATAGATAACTTTTAAAACTTTTTGATAATCTTTTAAAATATACTCCAATCCGCCGATAAAAGCATTTGCAAAATTATGCCCCTTATGCCCGCCGGGAAATTCTTCTCGGCCGAATCTAAATTTAAAAAGTTCCTTTTTCCATTCAGGAGCCTCTGATAAAGCAATGATGTGCCGACGAATATCTCCAGCTGGTAACACATTGAAATCTTCTCGAAGTTGTCCGGCAGAACCTCCATTATCAACCATTGAAGTAACTCCAGTAATGTTAACTGGATATTTTTTTAGTTCGGCCATCAATTTAGGAACAGCGTTTCCTCCGCCAAAGCAAACAATTTTTTTTGACATAATCTAATTTTTATATTAAGCTAAAATTGACTTAAAGTCAAAATATATGGCTAATCAATTTCTCATTCAGGGTGGCATTCCGCTTTCTGGAGAAGTTGAAATTTCGGGATATAAAAATGCGGCTGGAGCGGTCCTGTCTGCTACTTTGCTTTCGGAGACACCGTCGATTATTGACAATTTGCCTCAAGTAACTGATGTTTTAGACCAGATTGAGATTTTGAAACAAATGGGCGCAGGAATTGAATGGCTAGGCCCTAAAAAAATAAAAATTAATCCCAAAAATATTAATCCGGAAAAAATCCCGATTGAGCTTTTCGAAAAAATGAGGGTCTCGGTTTTATTAGTGGGGCCTCTTTTAGCCAGATTTAAAAATTTCAGGGTCCCCCATCCCGGCGGAGATAAAATTGGTTTAAGACCAATTGATACCCATTTAGAAGCTCTTAAAGATTTCGGAATAAAAGTAACGGAAAGAGAGGGGTTTTATTATTTTGAAACGCCAGAAAATATCGAAGGAAAAAGGATAGTTTTAAAAGAATTCTCAGTCACGACCACTGAAAATGTAATGATGTTTGCTTCTTTAATCCGGGGTAGAACAAAAATTGAAATTGCTGCAGCTGAACCCCAAGTTCAGGACACTGGCAAAATTTTAAAAGTAATGGGGGCTGAAATTAAAGGAATAGGAACTCATACTATTGAAATTGAAGGGAAAGAGAAACTACACGGCGCAGAATTTTCAATTTGCCCCGATCTTTTAGAGGCGGGTACCCTTCTCTTAGCTTTCGCCTTAACTGGCGGTGAAGGAAGAATAAAAAATGTAAATCCCGAACATTTAATTTTCTTTTTAGAAAAGATGAAAGAAATCGGAGTGGATTTTGAAGTTTCAGAAAACGAAATTTTAGTTAAAAAATCCCCCCCACCAAATTTTGGTGGGAGGTTTAAGCCAACTAAGATTCAAGTTCTTCCCTATCCTGGTTTTCCAACTGATTTACAACCTCAAACCTCAGTCATCTTAACCCAGGCTCAAGGAAAAAGTTTAATTCATGACCCCCTCTACGAAAATCGCTTCCAGTATTTACAAGAATTAAGAAAAATGGGGGCCGATATTGAAATTACCGACCCCCATCGAGCTTTAATTTTTGGGAAAACGGAATTAATCGGCAATAAAGTCAATTCAACAGATATCAGATCTGGAGCAGCCTTGATTTTAGCCGGTTTAGTTTCAAAAGAAAAAACTTTAATTGAAAATGTCTCTCAGATAGAAAGGGGTTATGAGAAAATTGAAGAGAAATTAAGAAAGCTTGGAGCTAAGATTGAGAAGATTTAATCTTGGCTAAATCAAAGGTCTTTAAGTTTAATTCCAGATATTTTTCTGGAATTATTTTTTTAATTGCTTTTAAAATTGAAGTTGGTTTTAGAGGAATTAAATTTTTAAAAGAAGCTAAGCTAATTAGATAAATCCCGGCCACCACGCGATTACCCAGCTCTTTTTGGCAAATATCAGCCGCTGGAACTAAAATAACATTCTTACTAATTTTCTTTAAGTTTTTTAAAACTTCTTCTCCGGTCAGGTTTTTTACCAAAGGGATAGGAACAATTTCTTTATTAACTAAAAAGGTTGTTTTGGGGGAGGCAAAGGAATAAGCTCGAAGCGCTTCTTGCATTTCCAACCCCAAGATTAAATCTGCTTTTTCTTGAGAAATTAGAGGAGAATATATCTCTTTGCCAAATCTAATGTGAACTTCAACCGAGCCTCCTCTTTGAGATAAACCATGGAGTTCTGAAGTTTTAATTTCTTTGCCTTCTAAAAAGGCTGCCTCAGCTAAAATTTGTAAAAGAGTAATCTGACCCTGGCCGCCGGTACCAACAATTATCATATTAAATTGGTTTACTTTTTTATCCATATACAGGGACGTCTG
>PETJ01000046.1:0-3233 GCA_002781125.1 Candidatus Nealsonbacteria bacterium CG01_land_8_20_14_3_00_12
AAGCAGTGGCTGATTTAATGGGAGCTAAACCAAATGAAATAATTTTCACCAGCTCAGCCACTGAAAGCAATAATTTAGCTTTAAAAGGGGTTGCTCTTGCTAACAAAGAAAAAAGGAATCACCTTATCATCTCTCAAATTGAACACCCCTGCATTATGGAAAGTGCGAAATGGTTAGAAAGCCAGGGATTTGAAATTACAAGATTAAAAGTTGATAAGTATGGATTGGTTTCGCCAGACGATGTTAGAAAGGCAATAAGAAAGGATACAATTTTGGTCTCGATAATCCACGCTTCAAATGAAATTGGAACCATTCAACCAATTGCGGAAATCGGAAAAATAATTAAAAAATCCAATATTCAATATCAAAAATCTAAAATCTACTTTCATACCGATGCTGCCCAAACTTTGGGCAAAATCCCAATTGATGTTAATAAAATGAATATTGATTTATTGACTGCCAGTTCTCACAAAATGTATGGTCCAAAGGGAGCTGCTTGCCTTTTTGTTAGAGAAGGAACTAAAATTGAACCTCTCTTACATGGCGGTGGTCATGAAACAGGATTAAGATCTTCGACGGTTAATGTCGCGGCAATTGTTGGTTTTGCTGAGGCCTGTAAGATTTGCCAAAAGGGGGTAAAAAAAGAAGCTCAGAGAGAAATTAAATTGAGAAATAAATTAATAAAAGGAGTTTTAGGAAAAATTAAAGGTTCCCATTTAAACGGCCATCCTCAAAAGAGATTACCCAATAATGCTAATTTCTGGTTTGAATTTATTGAAGGAGAATCAATGGTTATTCAACTTGATTTAATAGGAATCGCCGCTTCAACTGGTTCAGCTTGTTCTTCAGCCAAATTAGAACCCAGCCATGTCCTTTTGGCAATTGGTTTGAAACCGGAAGAAGCCCATGGCTCTTTGAGATTAACTTTAGGAAGATGGACTACAGAAAAAGAAATTAATTATGTTTTAAAGGTCTTACCAGAAACAATAAAGAAACTAAGAAAAATTTCCCCATTCAAGAAAAGTTTTAAATTTTAAACATATGAAACTTTATTCAAAAGAAGTGATGAAACATTTTATACACCCCCAAAACGTGGGAAAAATGAAAAATTATGATGGGCTAGGGAAAGCCGGAAATTTAAAATGTGGTGATATTATGTATCTTTACATTAAAGTAGGGAAAGATGAGGGAGGAAAGGAAATTATCAAGAATATTTCTTTTGAAACTTTTGGCTGCACTATCGCAATAGCCAACACTAGCCTTCTCACAACCATGGTAAAAGGGAAGACTTTAAAAGAAGCTTTAAAAATTACAAAAGAGGATTTACTGAAAAGATTTGGCCGTGTTCCTCTCGTAAAAATCCACTGTTCTTTATTAGCAGTGGATGCCCTTGGAGAGGCAATTTATGATTATTTATCAAAAAATAAAAAACCGATTCCAAAAGAACTTCGAGAGCGTCATGAACGAGTGGAAAGAGACAAAGAAATTATAGAAATAAGACATAAAGAACTAGTAGAGATAGAAGAGGAACTTCATCAGAAAACAAAACATATAAAATGATGAAAAATTACGGAGCGAAAATATTTGGCGAACGAAAAAAGCTTAGAAAATTATTAAAATTAGCAAAAACAAATAAATATTCTGCCCCGCAATTAGCAGCGATTTTTAAATGTAATGTGAAACCTATTCATGGAGCATTAAATAAGGCAGGAATATATTTACCTAATTTAGGAGAATTCAAGAAAAAATATAAATGTAATGATAAATTCTTTACAAAATTAAATCCCATCTCTGCTTACTGGTTAGGTTTTATTGCTGCTGATGGTTGCTTATATTTGAGAGACGGAAAAAAGAAAAGTTTTTATATCGCTTTAAACTATTCTGATGCACAACACTTAAAAAACTTTAAAAAAATAATCGAAACTAATGCTAAAATTGGATATGTTAAAAGCAATAATAGTGTTCACATTGGTTTCTATTCAGTAGATAAACTTTTTGATTCGCTTGTAAAATTGGGGATTAAACCAAATAAAAGATTAAGAATTGAAAATGTACTGGTCCCAAATAATTTAATGTCTCATTTTATTCGAGGCGTATTCGATGGTGATGGTTCTTTGAGTGGAAAAAAGATTACTCATGTTCAGTTTCAAATAGCTGGTTTTAAACCCCTATTAAAACAAATTCAAAATATTCTCATAAAAGAGTGTAATGTTCGCAGAGTTAAAATTTATCCTCTTACTTATAAAAAGACTGGCAGAGCATTTAGACTCCAGTACACTGGTGCTCAAATTTTCAGAATATTAGATTTTTTATATAAAGGATCTATAAATTCAACTAGATTGAAAAGAAAATATAAAAAATATAATATGTTTAAGATAAAATTTAGAAAATAAAAAATGGATAAAAATAGAAGAGGAAATGTATAAGAAAAAATTATGAGGAAAAAAGTTGTAGTTGCAATGTCGGGAGGATTGGATAGTTCGGTGGCAGCAGCTCTTTTAAAGAGGGCTGGAGGCGATGAACTTCGTTCATCTTCACGCTTCGCCAACGCTCGCGTTTTTGATGTAATTGGAGTTTTTATGAAGTTTTGGTCAGAGCCGAAAAAAGACGGTTTGATTGGGGCCTTAAATAGATGTTGCTCGCCGGAAGCGGAAGTTAGGGCAAGAAAAGTGGCGAAAATTTTAAAAATTCCTTTTTATGTATTTGATTTCGAAAAAGAATTTAAAAAAAGAATCGTTGATTATTTTTTGGAGGAATACAAAAAAGGAATTACTCCAAATCCCTGCGTAGTTTGCAACAAAGAAATTAAATTTGGACTTCTTCTCGGAAAAGCGTTGGCTTTAGATGCCGATTTTATTGCGACAGGCCATTATGCGAAAAAAAAGAAAATAGAAAACAGAAAACAGAAAATAGAATATAAACTATTGCAAGCAAAAGATAAAAATAAAGATCAGAGTTATTTTTTGTGGATGCTAAATCAGAAGCAATTGAGCCGAATTTTATTTCCCATTGGATACTACACAAGGGAAGAAGTTGAGAAATTAGCAAAAAAGTTTAAATTGCCGGTTCTAAAAGCAAGAAAATCAGTTGAAATTTGTTTCATTCAAACGACAATCAATGATTTTTTAGCTCGACATCTCAAACAAAAACCGGGCCAAATTATTTACTCAACACCCGGTGTTGAATATCGGGTAATTGGGCGACATCGAGGGTTAGCTTTTTACACTATTGGC
>PETJ01000046.1:3298-4797 GCA_002781125.1 Candidatus Nealsonbacteria bacterium CG01_land_8_20_14_3_00_12
TATTTTAATTGTGACAAAAAATGAAAAAGATTTATTAAAAAAAGAATTAATTTGCAAAAATGTAAATTGGATTTCTGGTAAAGTACCAAAATTACCACAAAAGGTAAAAGTAAAAATTCGCTATCGTCACGAACTCGCTCGAGCCGCAATATACAAAATACTAAATACAAAATACAAAATACTATTTAGCTCGCCTCAGCGCGCCATCACTCCTGGCCAGTCAGTTGTTTTTTATAAGGGCCAACAACTTTTGGGCGGTGGAATAATTTGCTAAAATAATCTCTCTTGACAACACTTTTGGCTTCGTATAATATTATAAAATACCCCCCAGGGGTGGGTTTTGGAAAAATATGAAAAAATCTTTTAAAAAACAAATTTTAAATCGGATGAATTATCTCTCAGGCCATCTGGAAGGTATAAAAAAGATGATTAAAGGTGATAAATATTGTATTGATATTATCAAACAAAACGAAGCAGTAATTGCCGCAATTAAAAAATTAAACCAAATGGTTTTGGAAAATCACTTAAATACCTGTGTTACTCAAGCCATTAAAAGTCGAGATAAAAAAGAGAAAACTAAAAAAATCAGAGAGATTTTGGAGATATTCCAAAATTCTACTAAAAAATAAAATGGAAAACTCAACTAATCAAGAAAGTTGCTGTAAAAAAACTGACTCAAGGCCAGATAAGAAGGGATTTATATCAGGAATATTATATGGCTTGGCTCCACATACTTTTTGTATTGCTTTTATTACCCTTTCTGTTTTAGGAGCAACAACGGCAACGACTTTATTAAAACCACTTCTTTTGAATCCTTATTTTTTCTATATTTTAATAGCTATATCTTTTGTCTTTGCCACTATTTCAACCATTTTCTATTTTAGACGCCTCGGATTTATAATCTTAGATAAAACCGAAGGAGGATTGGAGCTGAGCTTTTTGCCAGCCGGATTTAAAAGAAAGTGGAAATATCTCTTGACCCTTTATGGGACAACTATTTTTATTAATTTGCTTTTATTTATGGTGATTTTCCCAATTACGGCCAATCTTAATTCAGGAACAAATTTAACAGCTGCCATAGGAGATGCTTTCCGAGGCGGCGGAGAATCACAACTTTCTGAATCGGGTTCTTTATTAACTCTCCGGGTTGCAATTCCTTGCCCAGGACACGCCCCTCTTATTACTGGAGAATTGAAAAAAATTAATGGTGTAAAAGATGTCAAGTTTAGGTTTCCAAATCTCTTTGATGCTAGTTATGATTTAGGGCCAACAACGAAAGAGGAGATACTTTCTTTGAATGTTTTTAATACATATAAGGCTACTGTCATAAATGAACAAAAAGGGGAAGCGGATGAACAATTAATAAATAATCCTGGAATAACTCAGCCATTGCCCGGCGGCTGCGGCGGTGGCGAAGGAGGTTGTGGCTGTGGCTGCGGAAGATAAAAATTGGTCAATAAATAAAAGGAGAAATATATCAAAACTGGAAAAGCAAAAAA
>PETJ01000049.1 GCA_002781125.1 Candidatus Nealsonbacteria bacterium CG01_land_8_20_14_3_00_12
TCCAAGCCCCGGAGCACTTCGACAAGCTCAGCGCAAGCCAAATCAAAAAGCCCAAAGCTTTGGCAGTTTTTACATGCTGGTTTTTTGGTAGAGCTCAAAGAAATAAATTTCTTTTCGATCTTCGCTTCTGTTTGCAGAAGCTCGATGCTTGATTTTTTGAAAGAATTAATGTAAACTAGAATCAGTTATCGAGCTTCCGTAGGAAGCGAAGATAAAGAAGAGAGCGTAGTTCTCTTCGCTTGAGAGTTTGGATTACAAATAGGTTGCTCCGTTATTCTCAGATAGATTAATAAGCTATTTGCAACTCACAATTTTTGAGTTGCTTTTTATTTTAACGTCGAAGAAATAAATTTCTTCTCCACCTTCGTTTTTATTTTATAAAAACTCGGTAAATGACTAAAAAACAACAATTTTTATTAGAGCATAATAAATTGTCTCCTTTAAATTTGCAGGCTACAACATCCTTGCTTTCACGTTTTAGAATAGAGAAAGCCTCGCTTTTTAAAGATGAGGATTGGTCATTAGATAAACTTCGCAGACCATTTATTTTGTGGCTTACTTCTTTAACGGCTGGGAAAAAAGAAAATATTAAGAAGAAAAAAAATGAAAAACTCACACAACCCAAATAAATACAGAAACAGAGTGAGGCATCGCAGATTTCTAAAAAGGCACAGAAATAAATAAATAGCAGGGTGGGGTAAAACGAGCTGCCCTCGAAACCAAAAAATCGCTTTTTGAACGATTTTTCGGTAGAATGAAATAAGATATGGAGAATAATAATAAGACGAAGTGGAAAAGATTGGAAGTATTTTTGGAATTTTTAATTTTCGGAATTATTGTCGGTGTAACCGAAGATTTAATTGCTGTTAAGGTGGTGGCTGACGTACCGATAACCCGGCACGTAGTTGGTATTATAGTTTTAATCGCCATTCCTTTTGCCTTGCTTGGCGAAGTTTTGGTGGACAGAATAGATTTTATTGAAATTTTTAGAAAATATTTCAGAAAAAATAAATAAATTATTTTAATAAATCGCCAAGGGGACGGTTTTTTGGTAGGATGAAAAAACAAAGGTCTTTAATATAAATTAAATAATTAAAAATATGGCTGAGCAACAAATTAAAATAAAGGCAAAAGACGAAGATTTAAAAGGGGTTTATTCGAATTTGATGCAGGTTTTACACACAAAGGAAGAGTTTATTTTGGATTTTTTTCTTGTTTCTCCGCCCGAAGGAGTTTTAGTTTCCAGGGTGATTATGAGTCCGAGCCACATAAAAAGAATGGCCAAAGCTCTGGAAGAAAATCTCTCGAAATATGAGGGGAAATTTGGCAAAATTGAAGAAGCAGTTGCGCCCGAGATGCCTCTGGGTTTTAGAGTTGAAAAAGAATAAAAAAGAGTTATAATAAAATAATGGCTAAAAAATCTCAAAAGAAAATTGAGAAGCCCTTGCCAAAACCTGAAGCTGAAAAAATTCACCCCGTTAAATCCTCCAGAGAAGGAATTTCGTCAAAGACGAAATTATTTAACGGGGTAAAGAAAACTAGAATCAGAGTGATTGGGATTGGTGGGGGAGCAGGCAACATTGTTTCGGAAATTGCTTCAAAAATAAAAAAAGCCAGTTTTGTTGTGGCTAATACCGACATCAAAGCTCTTAAGACAACAAGTAGAAAAGCCATTCATTTTCAATTCGGTCAGAATTTAACTCATGGATTGGGAACCGGAATGGACCCGGAATTGGGAGAGATGGCTGCTCAAGATGAAAAAGAAAAAATTAAAAAAATTTTAGAGAATCAAAATCTGCTTATTTTGGTGGCTTGTTTAGGAGGAGGGACAGCTTCGGGAGCTACCCCCATTTTTGCTAAAATTTCCAGGAAATTGGGTAATCTCACTTTGGGGATTTTCACTTTACCCTTTAAATTTGAGGGAGAAAAGAAAATGGGGATTGCCCTCTCGGCTTTAGAAAAATTGCGGCCAAGAGTTAATGCTTTTTTGGTTATTCCCAATGAGAGAATTTTCCAAATTATTGATAAAAAAACTCCTTTAAAAGTAGCCCTTTCGGCTATAAATAAAATGCTATCCGAAAGTCTAGAGGGTCTCATTGAGATGATTTATACGCCTGGCTTAATTAATATTGACTTTGCTGATTTAAAAACAATTCTCGAGGGTCAGGGGAAATTATCTTATTTAAATACAGTTAAAGTTCAAAAAAAGGAAGGGGCTGCCCAGGAAGCTGTTGAAAAAGTTTTGAACAACCCCCTTTATCCTTATAGTATTCGCGGGTCAAAAGGTATTTTATTAAACATTGCCGGGGAGCGAGATTTGGAACTTAGCCAGGTTAGCCAAATTTCAAAAACCATTTCGGAATTGGCTAATTCGGAAGCAAAAATTATCTTTGGGATTTCTCAAAACAAAAAATATTCTGATATTATCCAAACCACTTTATTAGCCACTGGTTGTCAAATAAAAATTTTGCCCAAGAAGCTTAAAAAAAGAAATTTTAAAAAAGCTCCTTTAGTTGAAAAAAAGCCAAAAATAGTAAAAAAGGTGAAGAAATCTAAAAAAATAAAGATTGAAGTTCCAAAGGAAGCCAAGGAAGACGAAGTCAAACCGGTGGCGGCTGAAACAGAAAAAATTAGGAAAAACGCTCTTCAAATAAGAAAAGAAACCCAGGCGGCAGAGCAGGAATTGTTAGAAAAAGAAAAAATCTGGGAGACCCCAGCTTTTCTAAGAAAAAGGCTAATTAAGGACCAATAACTGTTCCTCTGAATTTTTCCCCTAATAAAACCTTCTCAAAATTTTTAATTTCCGTTCCTTTAATTATTAAGGCACGGATTTTTAATTTTTCAGCTAATTTAGCAGCAATTGGGTCGAAGGGAGTGGAGAGACCGGGCGACCAGCGTGAGCCGACTAATTTGCGATATTCTCGCCAGGTAATTTTTTTGAAGGCTTTGGCGTTTTTATAAATATCTGGGTCTTTATCATAGATAAAGGAGACATCACCAGCATTGATAATTTCTTTTATTTTGAATCTCCTGGCTAATAAAACGGCAATGTAATCAGTTGACCGACCGGGCCTCCAGCCAGAGGCAACTAATAATTGGGGCCCAGCCGAAGGCTGGGAGGGTGGCGGGAGGGTTGGAGTCCAATCATTTTTCAATGGTTTTTTGGGATCATCTAAAATTACCGGATAAGCCACTCTCCGAAAAATGGTTCTCAACAGATGGGCATTAAGTCGAGTAGTATGAATCCCTAACCAGTCCCTATCTTCATTAGGAAGTGTGACAATTTTTGAGGCGGCTAATTGATAAAGACGACAGGTTTTTCCTCCTCCAACAATAATAATAAATTTAAATCGTTTTTTGAGAAATTTCAAAATTAATCTTCTAAAATTCCTTAAAAAGTTAATATTTATTTTCCCAACTTTGGGAGAAATTATCGAACCTCCCAAAGAAACAATGATTGTTTTTGAATTGCTCATATATTTTCCCTATTTTAACATTAATTAGATTATGTTACAATCTAATCAGTAAAGATTTTGTTTTTAGTTCTTAATGTTTAAATAAGGAAAGGAGGATAAGATGGCAAGGAGTAAGCGAGCGCCTTACGAAGTTCAGATTAAAGAATTAGGAAAAACCGGACAAGCGAAGTTTATCGAAACGCACAATATCTATGCTATTTTGGCCCCAGTCGAGATAACTGTTCGTTGGATAAAAGATGGTAAGGAGCGTCAAGAAATCGACACCCTTAATCCTGGAATGGTTTTGTACTCCAGACCGCGACGACTAAGCAAATGGGAAAAAGAGCTTCCCGAAGAGGAACGACAGTCTTTGGGAATTGATTTAAAGTGGAACCGGGTGAGAATAGCTCAGCGTCACTCCGATCTCTGGGGCGCTACTCGCCAACGAGGAAGACATATTATAGATAACCTCACCGAAAGAATAGTTGTTGTTGATAGAGAAGTTGAAGTGGTTATCCCTGGCGAGGCTAAGCGAATGGAAGATTTAGCCCTGAAACTGAATAGATTCACTAATCGATTCTTGGTAGAAAAGATCACTCCTCAATTAAGAGAAGGTTTTGCTCGAGAGATTTATCCAATCTATCAGGAGTTAGAGGACGCCCGAGACGAATTCAAACCTAAGGCTGCCCAACTTTTAAAGCAAGCAGTTGAAGGAAGACGGATTGAAACGGCAGCAAGGTTGGCGGAAGCGGCGGCTAAAATATTAAATCGCTGGGTTGAGATTTTAGATATTGTCGAGAACTGCCTTAAACAAGCAGAGGACTGGCTTTTACTTTGTAAGATAATTGAGATGAAGGTCGGCTGGGTTTATCAAAGATTGGCCAAACTGGCTAGTGAGCTTTCGTCAGAAAAACGCAAAGAAATTGCTGCAGAGCTTGGAGGGATCGCGATTTATCTGACAGGAGAAGTTCTTTTTGACCCCTATTGCCAGAGAGTAAGAGATCCGGCAATTCAGAACTTAGCCAAAGCTAAGAAGTATGCCGAAGATAAGAAGTATGCCGAAGAAAGGAAAGATAAGGCGATCCGGAACTTAATCAGCCGGGCCCTCTCTAAATTGGGAGCCATTGTGCTCAAAGAGAAGCCCACTTTAGCTGAAATTCGCCGGAG
>PETJ01000034.1 GCA_002781125.1 Candidatus Nealsonbacteria bacterium CG01_land_8_20_14_3_00_12
TCGATCCGAAAAATCAAAAAGAGTTTGCCTCAAAAGGAAAAATTAAAAATTGGTTGCCGGTTGATTTATATATTGGTGGAGCTGAGCATGCGGTGATGCATTTACTTTATGCCCGATTTTTTATTAAAGCCCTTTTTGACCAAAAATTAATCGACTTCAATGAGCCATTTCTAAAATTATTTAACCAGGGAATAGTTTATCGAAAAGGAGCAAAAATGTCTAAATCCAAGGGCAATGTGGTTACTCCAAATTATATATTTGAAAAATTTGGAGCAGATACTATGCGACTTTACGAACTTTTTATAGGTCCCTCAGATCAGGCTACTGAGTGGTCAGACAAGGGAGTAATAGGATGTTATCGGTTTTTAAATAAGGTCTGGAATTTACAATCGAAAGTGAATTACGAATTACGAATTACGAATTACGAATTAGAAAAATTAATTCATAAAACTATTAAAAAAGTGACCGAGGATATCGAGGATTTCAGATTTAATACGGCAGTTTCAGCTTTGATGATTTTAGCTAATGAATTTGAAAAAGCAAAAGAGTTATCAGTCATCAGTTATCGGTCATTAGTCAAACTTTTGGCGCCAATGGCTCCTCATATTGCCGAGGAACTCTGGCAAAAATTAGGAAGTAAAAAAAGCATCTTTTTCCAACCGTGGCCAAAATATGAGCCAAAGTTAGCTAAAGAAGAAATCATCATTCTGGTTATCCAAGTTAATGGCAAAGTCCGAGACAAAATAGAGGTCAAAATCGATGTCTCAGCTAAAGAGGCAAAAGAGCTTGCAATTTCTCAAAAAAAAGTGCAAAAATGGATAGAGGGAAAAGAAATAAAGAAAATCATTTTTGTTCCGAGGAAACTTATCAATATAGTAATATAATTAAAAATTGGCAGGCGATGAGAACTTCGTTCTCATCTTCACCTTCGCTTCCTTCGGAAGCTCGGTAATTAATTAATATCGTAATCTAATTTTATGTGTGGAATAGTAGGTTATATTGGTAAAAAACTAGCCTTTCCAATTTTACTCTCTGGATTAAAAAGATTGGAATATAGGGGATATGATTCTTTTGGCTTTTTCGTTTTGGACTCCAACCCACCCGCCACCCCCAATAAGCCATTTTTATTTAAAAAAGTGGGAAAAATTTCAGAAGCCGAAGGCGAGCTTTCGAATCTTAAAGTTGATGGGGGAATTGGTATTGCTCATACAAGGTGGGCTACCACCGGAGCTGTTACTGAAGTTAATGCTCACCCCCATTTTGATTGTCGGGAAGATATTTTCCTTGTTCATAACGGAATTATTGAAAACTATCGAGAAATAAAAGAAAAATTAGAAAAAGAAGGTCATAAATTTCGTTCCCAATGCGATAGCGAAGTTTTATGTCACTTAATTGAAAAATATTTTAATGGAAATTTGGAAGAAGCAGTTAGAAAGACTTTAAAAGAAGTGAGGGGAGCTTATGGAATTGCGGTTATTTCTAAAAAGGACCCTCAAAAAATTGTGTTAGCGAAATTATCTTCTCCCTTGCTTTTGGGAATAGGCGAAGATGAATTTTTAGTTGCTTCTGATCCAGCAGCTGTTATTACCCATACAAGGCAAGTGATTAATTTAGATGATAATGAAATTGCCGTGATTAAACCGGATAATTTTTTCATTTTAAAAGAAAAACCCCTAGTTCAAATTGAATGGACCTTAGAGGAGGCTGAGAAAAAAGGCTATCCCCATTTTATGTTAAAAGAAATAATGGAGGAGCCGGAAGCGATTGAGAATGCAATTAGGGGTAGATTGATGATTGAGGAGGGTTCAGTAAAGCTAGGAGGTTTAGATTCTATTTCAGAAAAACTAAGAGAAATTAATCGTCTAATTTTAGTTGCCTGTGGCACCGCTTCTTTTGCTGCCCGAGTCGGAGAATATATGTTGGAAGAATATGCCGAAATTCCTGCCGAGGTTGATATTGGTTCAGAATTTCGTTATCGAAAACCGGTGGTTGATAAAAATACGGCTGGAATCTTTGTTTCTCAATCAGGAGAGACTGCCGACACTTTAGCTGCCCTAAAAGAAATGAAACAAAAAGGAATTTTAACCTTAGGTATTACCAATGTTGTTGGTTCTGCCCAAGCCAGGGAGACCGATGCCGGGGTTTATACCAGGTCTGGCCCGGAAATTGCTGTTGCTTCAACTAAAGCATTTTTGGGACAACTGGCAACCTTAGCTATGCTTACTGTTTATTTGGGAAGACAGAGAGAGATGGCACTCGTTATGGGAAAGAGAATTGTTTCTGAATTGGCGAAACTTCCAGAACTGGCCAAAGACGTTTTAAAATCAGCCCCGGAGATTGAAAAATTAGCAAAAAAATACAAAGATTACAAAAACTTCTGGTTTATTGGAAGGAAATATAATGCACCGATTGCTTCAGAAGGAGCTTTAAAATTAAAAGAGATATCTTATCTACATGCCGAAGGAGTAGCTGGCGGAGAATTAAAACACGGCTCCCTGGCTTTGATTGATGAAAATTTCCCAACCGTAGCCATTTGTCCTTCAGATTCAGTTTATGAAAAAATGGTTTCAAATATCCAAGAAATCAAAGCTAGAGGAGGACCAGTTATTGCCGTTGCTACTGAAGGCAATGAAGATATCAAAAAAATTGTTGATGATGTAATCTATATTCCCAAAACCTTGGAGATGCTCACTCCAATGCTTTCAGTTATTCCCCTCCATCTTTTCTCCTATTATGTGGCAGCTTTGCTCGGACACGATGTCGATCGGCCAAAAAATTTGGCCAAATCGGTAACGGTCGAGTAAAACAAATATGGAAATTTTACTTAATAAACCAGGTCAAAAAATAATTTTATTAGGAAACGAAGCAATTGTTCGGGGCGCCCTGGAAGCAGGCGTTCAATTTGTTTCGACTTATCCAGGGACGCCAGCTTCAGAAATCGGAGACACTTTTTTTAGAATTGCTAAAAAAGTTGGTGTTTATTTTGAATATTCAACCAATGAGAAAGTGGCTTTGGAAGCCGGAATTGGGGCCAGTTTTTCCGGATTGAAAACTTTGGTAGCAATGAAAGATTTTGGTCTAAATGTCTGTTTAGATGCTTTAGGCCCTTTTGTTTATACTGGCTCAAGGGGTCCCACAGTAATTGTGGTAGCAGACGACCCTTCTTGCTATAGCTCAGCCCAGTGGGAAGAAAGCACCAGGGGCCTGGCATTAGTAGTTCGTATTCCAACCTTAGAACCCTCTGATCCTCAAGAATGCAAAGATTTTACTAAATTAGCATTTCAAATTTCGGAAAAGTTTAAAATTCCGGTGATGATAAGAACAACTACCAGAGTTGCCCACCAGAGAGCTCCAGTAAAACTCTCAAATATTCAACACCCGAGGGCGAAGAAAGTAAACTTTCTTCTTCCCCCTTCGCTATCGCTCGGGAGGTTGATTAAAGGTGAATTTGTAAAAGATCCAAAAAGATTTGTTACTCTGCCGCCGAGGGTCTTAGAGATGAAATCAGAGCTTTTAGCAAAGATTGAAAAAATCCAACAATTTTCCGAAAAAAGTGAAATAAACAAAGCTACAATTGGTCAAGAACAGTTCTTGACCAATTCTAAAATTGGGATAATCACAGCAGGAGTGCCTTATTTATATGTAATGGAAGCATTAAAGGAGCTTAATTTAAGTTTGCCAGTTTTAAAACTGGGATTTTTTTATCCTTTACCAGAAAAGAAAATTCAGAATTTTATCAAAAATTTAAAAAAAGTTTTAGTGGTTGAAGAATTAGAACCTCATCTAGAAAAAGAAATTGGGAGATTAGCAAAGGATGCGAATTGTAAATTAGAAGTTGCGGGAAAGAAGCTGATTCCCGAAGTTGGCGAATTAAAACCCGAAATCGTCACTTCAGCCATTGCCACATTTACCAATACAAAATACAAAATACAAAATACAAGATACAAGATACAAGCTCCTAAGCGTTTCCCTCAACTCTGTCCCGGTTGTCCTTATTGGTTAGTTTTCAGCGCAATAAAGAAAGCTGTTGATACTAAAGAAGTTGTTTTTGGCGGCGATATTGGTTGTTATATGTTGTTTGGTACGCCGGCTATGAACATTCAAGATTACTTATCTTGCATGGGTAGTTCTATTGGTATTGCCCATGGCATCAAAAAAGCGACCAAGCAAAAATTAATCACTTTTATTGGCGATTCAACTTTTTTTCATGCCGGCATTCCAGCTTTAATTAATACTGTCTTTAATAAATCAAACCCCTTAATTATTATTTTAAACAATCAAACTACCGCCATGACCGGCCTTCAACCCCATCCCGGAGCACCAGCCGGGTACCCGCAAAGCGGGTGCGACGGAATTAAAATTGAAGAGATGGTGAGAGCTTGCGGAGTAAAAAATCTCAAAATACTTGACCAAATAAACCAAAAAGAATTTATTGAGGCGGTTAAAGAATTTTTAAATAAAAAAGAAGTATCAGTAATTATTGCCAGACGTCCCTG
>PETJ01000001.1:0-1059 GCA_002781125.1 Candidatus Nealsonbacteria bacterium CG01_land_8_20_14_3_00_12
AAGCTTCACTTTTTCTTTCTCCGGGAAGCGAAAGTTTTATTGTTGGAGATTCTTTTTCAGTAGAGCTTGGGGTAGACACCGCCGGCCTTCCCATTAATGCTGCTCAAACTACTATTTATTTTCCGCCAGATATAGTAGAAGTATTAAGTATTTCAAAAGATAACTCCATATTTTCTCTTTGGCCAAAAACACCCGCCTTTTCCAATTCGGCTGGTGAAATTTCTTTCATTGGTGGACTGCCTCACCCCGGCTTTAATGGTAAAGGAAATGTAATTACTATTAACTTCAAAGCAAAAAAAGAGGGGGAAGCGCTGTTTTCTTTCGACGAATCTAAGGTTTTAGCCGACGATGGCAAAGGAACGAATATTTTAGTTTTTATTAAAGGAGCAAAATATTTTATTTACCAACCGGAGAAAATTGGCTTAGAAGCAACAACTACTTTGCCACGAATTTTCTCTCCTACTCACCCTAATGAAAACGAGTGGTACAGTAATAATACCCCTCGCTTTCAATGGAGTTTAATCAAAGATATAAAAGGAGTGAGTTTTGTTTTTGATAAAAACCCAGATACCATAGCCGACACCGTTTCTGAGGGTTTGCTCAATTTTAAAAATTATGACCTAATTCCCGATGGCATTTGGTATTTTCATTTAAGATTAGAAGATGAAAGCGGTTGGGGGGAAACCTTTCATTATCGTATTCAAGTTGATACTAATCCTCCATATCCTTTTGAAATAATAATTGATAATGCCGGAGACTCTACTAACCCTAAACCAAATTTATATTTTGAAACAAAAGATGATACTTCAGGAATTGATATATATAAAATTAAAATTGGAGAAGAAAAATTTATTGATTTGATGCTTGCTCAAATTAATCCTTTTCCTACATCTCTTTTGCGTCCCGGAAACTACAAAATCATAGTAAGAGCAATAGATAAGGCAAAGAATATTGTTCAGACCAAAACCTCTCTCGATATTGATCCTATTGAAACCCCGGAAATAAATATCTGGCCAGAGAAATATGTTGCCGGCGAGGAAACGTTTTATATTGAAGGGG
>PETJ01000001.1:1126-2778 GCA_002781125.1 Candidatus Nealsonbacteria bacterium CG01_land_8_20_14_3_00_12
AACGTTTAGCAATAGTCAAGGACAGTGGTTTTTCTCAACAAAAGAATTAATTCAACCCGGAACGTATTATTTATCAGTTATGGCTCAAGATAAAAGGGGAGCAGTAAGTCAGGTGACTGAACCCAAAACCATTGCAATTTCTTTGAGCGGGATAGCTTTAGGGCCAATTTTAATTGCTTCTAAGACCTTAGTTTTAATTTTCGTTTTGATTTTGACTTTAGGAATTCTAATATTTGGATTCTTTATTTTCCGAACCTGGCAAACGAAAAAAAACTTAAAGAAAGAAACGAGAGAGGTAAAAGAAATTGTCCAGACATCTTTCGAAGAATTAAGAAAAGAAATTGAAAAAAGAATTGAATTTTTGGATTCTCAACCCGGTTTTACCGAAAAAGAAAGAGAGGTCTGCGAAGACTTAAAGAAAGCTCTGAAAAACTCCGAAGAATCAATCAGTAAGGAAATTAGAGACGTAGAAAAAGAATTAGAATAAAAAAACAGTTCTCTGTCGGGCTGGATTAATAAAAAATTGCCTTTAATTTAGGCAATTTCATTTTTTGCTATAATAATAAATTACACGGGTCAGACCCGTGTAAAATAAAGAATATGCCGAGATGGCCTCGACAATTTGTTAATGGCAAGATTTATCACCTTGTGTTGAGAAGGATAGGAAATGAATTGCTTTTTGGAGATGTCGATGATTATTATCGAGGGATTTTTTATATCTATGAGTGTAATACCACAAAACCAATCAAAATTAGAGAACGCCGGAAAGCTCGGGCTAAATTTAAAGAGGCTTTGAAAAAAAATAAAGTTGACACCGGTCTGACCCGTGTCAACTCAAAAGAGAAGAAGGTGCCAGAAGCATTAGTTTGGAAGGATAGTCGAGATCAAATCGTAGAAGTTTTGGCTTTTTGTTTGATGCCAAATCACATTCATTTACTAGTAAGACAATTGGAAGATGGAGGAATCAGTAAGTTTGTTCAAAAAATTGCTTCGGGTTACGCTGCCTACTTTAAAAATAAATATGAAATAAAACTTAGAGGCCATTTTTTTCAAGATAGATTTAACGCTGTCCATATTAAAACCGATGACCAATTAAGAGTAGTTTTTACTTATATTCACACTAATCCAGTAGAGCTCATTGAACCAGGATGGAAAGAGAAAGGGGTTGAAAATCCAAAAAAGATAATTAAATTTTTAGAAGGATATAAATGGTCTAGTTATCCTGATTATTTAGATAAAGATAACTTCCCCTCAGTTACTGAAAGGAAATTTTTATTAGAAGTAATGGATAAAGAAAAAGGTTGTCGGCAATGGGTGGAAAGCTGGATAATGTATAAGAAAAAAATAAGAGAAATAATGAAAAAATTTACCTCTTCTTCACTCAATGAGTAATTTTTACACGGGTCTGACCCGTGTAAAGTTTTCTTTACAGGCCTTTATTTTTAATATAAATATGATATATTAATTTAATGACTTTTAAGTTCAAGAAAATTTTACTTTCAATTTCTTTGATAATTCTTGTTATAGTTAGTGCTGGCTTCGGTTTTTATTTTGGAAAAACCCAATGTAAAATTTGTCAGCCGGAGGAAATTGATTTTTCCCTTTTTTGGGAAGCTTACCATAAATTACAAGAGAAATTTGTTGATAAAGGA
>PETJ01000002.1 GCA_002781125.1 Candidatus Nealsonbacteria bacterium CG01_land_8_20_14_3_00_12
AGCGGGTTTGCGAGCCGGCGATAAAATTATCAAAATAGATGATAAACCAACAATGGATATGACCATCGAAGAAGCGGTTAATTTAATCAGGGGACCAAAAGGCAGCGAGGTGACTTTAACCATTTTTCGAGAAGAATGGGAAAAAACTAAAGAAATCAAAATAGTAAGGGCGGTGATTGAGGTGCCCTCTCTAAAATGGGAAATTAAAAATGAGAACATAGCTTATCTCAAACTTTACCAATTCTCAGAAAAAGCCAGTTTCGATTTTAGAATAGCAGCAATTGAGATTTTAGCCAGTCCCTGCCAAAAAATAATTTTAGATTTAAGAAATAACCCCGGAGGTTATTTGGAGGTAGCCCAGGAGATTTCGGGTTGGTTCCTCAAAAGAGGAGAAATTGTGGTCATTGAAGACTTTGGTGCCAGAAAGGAGCGAAACATTTACAAAGCCCAAGGTAATGCCAGTTTAGTTGGTTTTCCAGTGGTGATTTTAATAAACCAGGGGTCAGCTTCGGGCTCAGAAATTTTAGCTGGTGCCTTGCGGGATAATCGTGATATATTACTTATTGGAGAAAAGTCTTTTGGCAAGGGTTCAGTTCAGGAATTAGAAAGATTAAGCGAGGGCTCCTCTCTAAAAATAACCGTAGCTAAATGGCTAACTCCAAAAGGCGAACTTATTACTGATAAGGGGTTAGAACCTGATATTAAAGTGGAAATGACTGAGGAGGATTATGAGGAAGGAAAAGACCCACAATTAGACAAGGCAATTGAAATAATTAAAAATCTGTAATAAAATGGATTAATATGAGGGTTGTCTTATTACAAGATGTTGAAAATTTAGGAAAGAAATACGATGTAAAAGAGGTGGCAGATGGTTATGCCAGGAATTTTTTGATTCCAAAAGGTTTGGCAAAGCCAGCCACCGAGGAGGCTTTGCAGTGGTTAGCAACCCAAAAAGAAATCGAAGCCAAAAAAGCTGAAGAAGATTTGAAGAAAGTTCAGGAAATTGCCTCAGCTGTTGATGACCAGGAGATTATCATCCCTGTAAAAGTGGGCGAGCAGGATGAGCTTTTTGAGTCAATCACTGCTCAAGGAATCGCCGAGAAATTAAAAGAACTTGGTTTTGATATTAAAAAAACACAAATTGCCCTATCCGAGCCAATTAAAGAACTGGGCGAATTCCCAGTAAAAATTAAGTTTGAGCATAATTTAGAAGCCGAAATAAAAGTTATAGTAGTGGAAGAGAAATAGCTATGGCGCGATATATTTTTGTGGCTGGCGGTGTAATGTCTGGTATCGGTAAAGGGGTGGCGGTGGCTTCGATCGGCAGGATTCTAAAAAGTAAGGGCTTTGAAGTAACAGCAGTTAAAATTGACCCTTATATCAA
>PETJ01000062.1:0-489 GCA_002781125.1 Candidatus Nealsonbacteria bacterium CG01_land_8_20_14_3_00_12
ATATATTATCTCAGTTACCGCTCAAAATGAGAATTTTGGAACTGGCTACGCTAAATATGAAATTCCTAATCAACCACCAGCGAAGCCGGGAATTCCAACTGAATATTTAAGTTGGAATCATTGTTCCATTCAAGCCTTAAGCATCCCAACTTTTTACTGGACCTATTCTGATCCCGAAGGAGATCCCCAGGCAGGTTATCAGATTCGGATAGACAATGATTCCGATTTTTCAAGCCCTGAACCCGACGAATTCACCGATTCAAAGGATTCTCCTTCTCATTCTTATACTCCCCTTCCTACCCCATGGGGAAATTGGATGAATTGGAATACCGATTATTGGTGGGTAGTAAAAGTGAAGGATAATCAAGGGAATTGGTCAGACTGGTCTGACCCAACTCAATTTACTACTCCTCTTCATGCTGGTCCCTGGCCAGAATTTACTCCTTCTCCTAATCGGGTTTCTCTAAATCAAGTAGTTACTTTCGAAGA
>PETJ01000062.1:497-4474 GCA_002781125.1 Candidatus Nealsonbacteria bacterium CG01_land_8_20_14_3_00_12
AATGTTATACTTCTCCTGGGAATGTTGAATATAATTGCCGGGATCTTGCGGTTTCTTATGAATGGGATTTTGATTATATTGAACCAACATTTACCATTCCGGCAGATTCTACCACCAAAGGAAATGCCACGACTGCTTATAGTGATTTAGGAAATTATAAAGTGAAACTCCGAATTGAGGACGATATTGCCAAATGCCTTTCTGATAAGACAGGAACCGTAACTGTTACTCTTCCCTTGCCAAGATGGTGGGAGATTCCCCCATTTTAGGGTTGACCCCGTTAGAAGTCTTGGACAGAAAAAATTTTTCAAATTTTTTCTGCAGTAAAATAACTTAGGTAAAAACAAAAAATATTTTAGCAGATTATATTGTAATTATTTTTAAGGGCAGACTTCTAACGGGGTTGACCAGTTTTAAAAATTTTGCTAATATGATTTTGGATTGATGTTAAATTACCAAAATTTCAATCAAAAATATGAATCAACTTTTCCTTTTAATAGTGGGTATTTTGGCATTGGCCCTTGGCTCTGTTTTGGGTTACTATGCCCGCCAATCAATTGCCAAAAGAGACTGGAGATCTATCGAAGCTCGTCTTCAAAAGAAAATTTCTCAAGCCAAAACTCAGAGTGAAGAGATATTGGCTGGGGCTAAAAAAGAAGCCGAGCAAACTCTTGAGCTAACAAAAAAAGAGACGAATCAGCAGAGAGCAGAACTTTTCAAAGCTGAAAGATTATTATTAAAGAGAGAAAATATTTTAGAGCAAAAAATCTCGGCTTTTGAATCAGAAAAGACGGATTTCCAGGAAAAAGTCAGAAAACTGAAAGGAATAAAAGAAACCCTAGAGAATTTAAGAGCCACAGCGATATCCAATTTGGAAAGGGTCTCGGGGCTTTCGCGAGAAGAAGCAAAAAAAGAATTACTGGAAAATCTGGAGAAAGAATATCAAAAGGAAATTTTAGAGAGAATGAAAAAGCTGGAATTAGAGGGTCGAGAGCGATTTGAAAAAAGAGCTAAAGAAATCTTAGCTCAGGCTATCCAAAAATGGGCTCTCTCTCAGGCTCAAGAAATTACCACCACCACCTTAACCTTGCCTTCTGAGGAAATTAAAGGAAGGATTATTGGCAAAGAAGGAAGGAATATCAGAGCCCTGGAGAAATTAACTGGGGTGGAAATAGTGGTTGATGAAACCCCGGAAGCAGTGGTAATTTCTAGTTTTGACCCAATTAGACGGCAGATTGCTAAATCTGCCTTAGAAAAATTAATTCAAGACGGCCGAATTCAACCGGCTCGAATCGAAGAAAAGGTTGAAGAAGCAAAAAAAGAAATAAACTCTCAAATAAAAGAGGCTGGAGAAGCCGCCCTTTATGATGTAGGCCTGGTTGGTTTTGATCCAAAATTAGTCCAGCTTTTGGGTAGATTAAGATTTAGGACTTCTTATGGTCAGAATGTTTTACTCCATTCAATTGAAGTTAGCCACCTGGCTTCGGCTCTGGCTGCTGAGATTGGAGCTAATCCCTTGGTTTGCAAAAAAGCTGGTCTCTTTCACGACATTGGCAAAGCAGTTGACCAACAGGTCGAAGGTTCCCACACCGATATTGGAATTAAGATTTTAGAAAAATTTGGTCAAGACCAGGAAGTAATTTCGGCTATGAAATCCCATCATGAGGAATATCCTTATGAATCTTTGGAAGCAATTTTAGTTCAAGCTGCTGACCAAATTTCTGGGGCTCGGCCCGGGGCCAGAAAAGATACTTTGGAAAATTATTTAAAGAGGCTGGCTGACTTGGAAAATATTGCCTCGGGCTTTTCCGGAGTGGAAAAAGCCTGGGCTTTGCAAGCCGGAAGGGAAATCAGAGTTTTTGTCAAATCAGAAGAGATTGATGATTTAGAAGCTCGAAAATTGGCTAAAGATATTGCCAATAGAATCCAAGAAGAATTAAAATATCCCGGCGAAATTAAAGTCAATGTCATAAGAGAAACAAGAGTGACAGAATACGCAAAATAAACCTGTTCAAAACCCGACATTGAACATACACAAACGTCGGGTTTTAATTTTGGAGCGGGATACGGGAGTCGCACCCGTCTTTTGATCTTGGAAGGATCACGTTGAGCTGCTCAACTAATCCCGCAGTCGGAGAGCCGGGATTTGAACCCGGACTAAATCCTCCCAAAGGACTCGTGCTACCGTTACACCACTCTCCGTATTTTAAAATTTACCATTTTATTTTCTTTTAGTCAATTTATGTTATTATGATATAATTGAATAATGAGCTTCAAAAACATCCTTTCTCAATTAAATATTTTTGCTCAATGTAAAAAATATGGCCTTCCCCTTTGGCAGTGTCCTCAGTTTCTTTTTTTGGTAATGGGGATAGTTATTGCCATCACGGCAATAACCTTTTATGCCATAGCCACTCGTTACATTGCCGATCCTCGATTGGTGGCTTTGATGGTTCTGATTATTACCGCAATTTTATTTATCATTGCTAACATCATCAATCGGAGCTTTGAAAGGTTGGCTGAAGCTTCCAGGATGAAATCAGAGTTTATTAGCGTAGTTTCTCATCAGCTTCGTTCCCCCCTTTCCAATTTAAGATGGGCGATTGAATTATTAATGTCAGGCCGAACCGATCCGATTACTGAAAAACAACTTGAATATTTTAAAATCTTAAAAGAAAACAGTATCAGAATGGGAGAGCTGGTTTCAGATTTGCTAATTGTCTCCCGGCTTGAAACAGCTAAATTACCTTTTAAAAAACAGGAATTCGCTTTCGAAGATTTAATAAATAATTTGATTAAAGAGTTTAAACCCTTGGCCAGAGCCTCAAATGTTGAAATAAAATTTGAACCAGAAAAAAATTTGCCAAAAGTTTTTAGTGATCCTTCTCAGCTTCGCTTGGTAATTGAAAATCTTTTAGATAATGCCATTCGCTATATTAAAGAGAGGGGTCAGGTCGAGATAAAATTGGAAAAGAGAGATAAAAATTTTTACTTCGAAATTAAGGATAATGGTGTTGGCATTCCCAGAGAAGACCAAAAATATATTTTCCAAAAATTTTTTAGATCAGAAAATATTTTAAGATATCAGACCCAAGGTTCCGGCCTCGGCCTTTACATTTCAAAGGCCATCGTCGAGAGGTCAGGAGGGAAAATAAGTTTTCGAAGCCAAGAGGGCGTTGGGTCGACCTTTTGGTTTACTATACCCATTAAATAATATGAAAAAAATTTTATTTATAGAAGATGAGTCGGCGCTTCAAAAAACTTTTGGAGAAATTTTAAAGCAGGAAGGATATGAAATGACCTCGGCTTTAAATGGAGAAGTAGGACTAAGACTGGCTAAAACTCAAAAACCAGATTTGATTTTACTTGATTTGATTTTACCGAGAGTTCACGGCTTTGAGGTTTTAAAGAAATTGAAAGAAGATAAAGAAACTAAAGATATTCCGGTAATTGTTTTAACCAATTTAGAAGGAATAGGAGACATTGATAAAGCTCTTGAACTGGGGGCAACAACCTATTTGGTAAAAGCCCAATATTCTTTAGAGGAAGTGGTCGAAAAAATCAAAAAAGCTTTAGGCGAATAGAAAATAGAATATGAGGGTGGAGCCGCAACAATTAAAAGCCTTTCTTTTGGATGCTGGTTTGGTTACTGAGGAACAGTTTGACGCAGCTCTCAAAAAAGCTAAAAAAACTAATCAAAAAGTAGGCGATGTTTTGGTTTCTGAAGGTCTAATTTCAGAAGAAGAATTGATAAAATTGGAGGCCTATATTTTAGGGATTCCCTTTGTCAATTTAGAGAAAGAAATTGTTCCTTCAGAAGTCCTGAAAATTATTCCCGAGCCAATTGCCAGAAGCCATAATATTGTTGCCTTTAGGAAAAAAGGGGATGATTTAGAGGTGGCGATGTTAGACCCCGAGGATTTAAGAACAATTGAGTTTATTAAAAAGACGACTCCTTTGAGAATTTTGCCGAGATT
>PETJ01000069.1 GCA_002781125.1 Candidatus Nealsonbacteria bacterium CG01_land_8_20_14_3_00_12
ATTTTAGAGAAAAATAGAGAAGTAATTGAAACTCAGGAGGGCCAAATTGAGGACCCTTTCAAAGCAACTATTTTAACTGGAAAATATTTAAAGCGCTCCGAGCTCGGTTTTGACCAGACCACTAATAGACCCCTGGTGCACTTAGAATTTAATGAAGAAGGTGCAAAAATTTTTGAAGAATTGACTGAAAAGAATGTTGGAAAAATTTTGGCAATTTATATTGACCAAATTCCAATATCCGCTCCAGTTGTTCAAGAGAAAATTTCTGGCGGCAAAGCCCAAATCACTGGTCAATTTACAATTGAAGAAGCAAAAGACTTAGTCAGAAATTTAAATGCTGGAGCCCTGCCAGTTCCCATTAAATTGATTTCTCAGCAAACTGTGGGACCTACTTTGGGAAAGATATCTTTGGAAGAATCTCTGAAAGCGGGGGCTTTTGGGTTTTTAGCTATTTTAGTTTTTATGATTATTTTTTACAGGATTCCCGGTTTTCTTGCTTCCTTCTCTCTAATAATTTATGTTGTTCTCCTGCTTTCTTTATTTAAATTAATTCCGGTAACCTTAACCTTGGCCGGTATTGCTGGATTTCTTCTCTCCATGGGTATGGCGGTTGATGCCAATATTTTAATTTTTTCGAGATTTAGAGAAGAATTAAAAATAGGCAAAGATTATTTAGCTGCTTTAGAGGAAGGTTTTAGACGCGCTTGGCCGGCAATTCGCGACGGCAACCTGACAACTATTTTAGTTGGCTTGATTTTGTTTGGTTTTGGAACAAGTTTTGTCCAGGGATTTGCTTTAACGTTGGTGATTGGTAACTTGATTGGCATGTTTACTGCCATTGTTATTACCAATAATTTTCTCAAAGTTTTTGCCAGAACTAAATTTGAAAGGATAAAATGGCTTTGGTGATTATGAAAATTAATTTTCTAAAATACAAAATAATTTATCCTATCTTTTTTGGGATTTTATTTTCGGCAAGTTTATTCTCAATTTTTTATTTTGGTTTAAAACCGGGAATTGATTTTACTGGAGGCAGTATTTTAGAAGTTGATTTTGAGATAAGACCGGAAAATCAGGTAATCCAGGAAAAGTTAAAAGATTTAAATTTAGGAGATTTGGTCATTCAGCCTACCGGAGAGAAGGGAGTCATTATCCGAATGAAAGAGATTGACGAAAGCATGCATCAGCAAATTAATTCAAAACTGGGAGAGATTTCAAAAATAGAAGAAAAGCGTTTTGAAAACATAGGTCCTGTCATTGGCAAAGAGTTAAGACAAAAAACAATAATTTTGATTCTCATTTCTTTGGTAGCTCTCTTAATCTATATTGCTATTTCCTTTAGAAAAGTCTCCCGGCCGATTTCCAGTTGGCAATACGGGGCAATTTCGATTATCACCCTAACTTTTGATGTTTTGATACCCATAGGTGTCTTTACTCTTTTAGGAAGATTTTATAATGTTCAATTTAATATCCCAATTGTCACGGCTTTATTAACAATTCTGGGTTATACCATAAATGATAAAGTTATTGTTTTTGATAGGGTGAGGGAAAACCTTTTAAGAAGCAGGCAAGAAAATTTCGAAACTATTCTTAACCAAAGTTTAAACCAAATCCTGACGCGTTCCTTAAGTACAGGTTCTTGCACCCTTTTTGTTTTGTTTTCTATTTTATTTCTCGGCGGAGAAACCTTAAAATACTTTTCTTTAACTTTGATTATCGGAATTATTATAGGGACTTTAACTTCTTTATTCTTAGCCCCGCCCTTATTACTTTTGTGGCTGAAATGGCGAAAAAGGGGTTCATTAGCTTGACAAAGAGCTTTAAAAATGTTTGAATAATATAAAATATAATTATGAATTTTAATTATTCTAGAATTTGTTCAGATTTAATTGAGGACTTGCCTCCAAGGACAAAGGAGGTAATTTTAAGACGCTTTGGTTTAGAACGACCCACCTCTAGTGAGTACCCCGCAAGGGAGACCTTAGAAGCAATTGGTAAAAGCTTTGGTATTTGCCGGGAGAGGGTTCGCCAAATCGAGAAGGATGGATTTTTGAGGATAGAACCCAAATTAGAGAAAATTCAAAAAATTTTTCAATACTTTACTCAGGAACTACAGCTTTTCGGAAATTTGAAGAAAGAAGATATTTTGCTTTCAAAGTTGGGCAGTGAAAAATGGGAAAGTCAGATTTACTTTTTATTGACCTTAGGGCCAAATTTTAAAAGAGTTGGCGAATCTGACGAGTTTTATTCCTTATGGACCATCAATCAAAACTCCTTGTCAAAGGCTCAAAAAGTTATTGCCCTAATTTATGGCAAACTGAAAAAAATTGGAAAACCCCTTACCCTAAAGGAGCTTAGCTCCTTTAACCCCTTGGAAAAGTCGGTTTTTACTTCTTATTTAGAGATTTCAAAAAAAATTCAAAAAGATTCAGAAGGAAATTTTGGTTTAAAAGATTGGCCAGAAATAAACCCAAGAGGAATAAAAGATAAAGCCTATTTAGTTTTTAAAAAAACTGAGAAACCTCTTCATTTTACTGAGGTGGCTAAACTTATCGAGGGGAGTTTAGTTCAGACTGTTCATAATGAACTAATCAGAGACCCTCGATTTGTTTTAATTGGCCGAGGAATTTATGCCCTGTCTGAATGGGGATATTACCCTGGCGAGGTAAAAGATGTAATTTCAAAAGTCTTAACAGAAGGGGGGCCCTTGACCAAAGAAGAAATTTTAGAGAAGGTTTTAAAGCAAAGATTGGTTAAAGAAAACACGGTTTTTCTAAATTTGAGTAATAAAAAATATTTCGAAAGAGACATTCAAGGAAAATATATAGTAAGCCCCGTAGTATAAATTTGACAAATGTTTTGCAAAGCAAAACATTAAAATGCCGAAGGCAGTCAAAATTTCACTACGGGGTAAGAGAAATATAGCATTTTATGCCGCCAGAAATTTCACTTTTTTTAAAAACTCTTAATTTTGGGGGAGTTCTGCCAATTTATAAAATACTTTGGCAACTTATTTCTCAGTGGTGGTGGTTGCCTGCCCCCTTTATTTTATGGAAGCCAGCCCGTTATTTTTGGCTTTTTTGGCGAATGGAGTTATTCCTGAAAAAACAAAGGCTGATTCTCCTTGGAATCAAAATTCCAGAGGAAAGCTTAAAGCCAATTAGAGCGATGGAAAATGTTTTTTCTGGTCTTTGGCAGGGCTTTTACGACCCGCCCAATTTTTGGGAAAAATGGTGGGATGGAAAAATAATTATGGGTCTTTCCTTAGAAACGGTTTCCATTGGTGGAGAAGTTCATTTTTATATTAGAATTCCAGATTATCGCCGGGACACCCTTGAATCCTGTATTTACTCACAATATCCAGAAGCGGAAATTACAATAGCCGAAGATTATACAAGATATGTTCCTCAAGACCTTCCTAATAAAGACTGGGATCTTTGGGCAACAGATTACAGGTTATTTAAACCTGATCCCTATCCAATTAAGACCTATAAAGAGTTTGAAACCGAAGCTGAGAAGGAAGAGGAAAAAAGAGTTGACCCGGTGGCAATGCTTTTAGAGGGGATGGCTAAAGTAAGACCAGGGGAACAATTCTGGATTCAAATTCAGGCTACTCCCATTTCCGAAAAATATGCTGAGCCCTTTTGGAAAGAAGGGGAGGCATTAAAAGAAAAATTAGCCAAGCGTCCGGAAACAACAAAGGCAAAACCAGTCTGGCAAGAGGCCGCCGAAATTTTAATTACCGGAAAAGCGCCAGAAGAAGAAAAACCGGCGCCATTTGAATTGATTGCCCCGGAATTGAGATTAACTCCGGGAGAAAAGGAAATAATTACCGGAGTGGAGAGAAAAATTTCCAAACCTCCTTATCAGACCTCAATTAGATGGATTTGGTTAGGTAAAAAGGAAATTTGGTTTAAAGGAAATCTGAGATTAGGTTTAGCTTTTTTGGGTCATTATGTTACTGAGCATCTCAATGCTCCCTTCCCGATGGGAGAAACAATTACCAAGGTTTACAGCCGGCCGCCAATTTCACTTTTAGATGAAAGAAGGCTTTATTTGAGAAAAAGGAAAATATTCAGGCTCTATCGAGAAAGATTTCGTCCAATGTTTCCAATGACAGGCAATCGGAAAACCGGAACTTTTATCTTGAATATTGAGGAATTAGCTTCCTTATATCATTTTCCCTCTCGAGCGGTGGCTCCAGCTCCAACTGTTCCCAGAGTTGAGGCTAAAAAAGGAGAGGCTCCACCTGAATTACCAGTTGAGTAGTCGCTCGGCAAGTTGCCTCGAAGGACCG
>PETJ01000009.1:0-619 GCA_002781125.1 Candidatus Nealsonbacteria bacterium CG01_land_8_20_14_3_00_12
GGGAAAAGACGAGCTTCAGGATTTAGTGAATGAATACAATGAAAAAATCGAAAATTTAGGAGAAAAGAAGAAAAAAGAAATAATAATGTAATAAAATGATTTTTTTAATTGCTTTTTTAAGTCTAATCGGTTTAATTGTTTTGCATGAATTCGGTCATTTTATTTTGGCAAAGAGATTTGGGGTAAAAGTTGAAGAATTCGGTATTTTTTTACCTCCCCGTTTAATTGGGAAAAAAATCGGGGAAACTATTTATTCATTAAATCTTTTGCCTTTTGGCGCTTTTGTCAAACTTTACGGTGAGGTAGATCAGGAAGAGAAAGAATACTGGAGCTTTACTCAAAAACCAATCTGGCAGAGAGTCTTAATTGTTATTGGCGGAGTGGTATCTTTCTGGATAATTTCAGCAATTTTATTGAGTATTGTCATGGGCCTGGGAGCGCCAACGGCTATTTCTGACGAAGAAAATGAAAATTTAGTTGACCCGAAAGTTCAGATTGCGGCAGTCGCCCCCAATTCGCCAGCGGAAATTGCCGGAATAAAACCGGGAGACACCATTAAAGAATTTAGAATTAAGAATTTAGAATTTAGAATTGATAAAGTTAAAGAAGTTCAGGAATT
>PETJ01000009.1:706-12930 GCA_002781125.1 Candidatus Nealsonbacteria bacterium CG01_land_8_20_14_3_00_12
GCCGCCAGAAGGAGAAGGAGCAATGGGCGTGGCTTTGGCCAGGATGATAGAAAAATCTTATCCCTGGGAGGAAGCCCCAGTCAAAGGAATCGAAGCTACTTTTAATTTAACCAAAGGAGTAATAGTTGGCATATCTCAGGTTTTTGGAAATTTGATTCAAGGAAAAGGGTTGCCTCCGGGCGCTGAAGTTATGGGGCCAGTGGGTATTGGAAAGTTAATGACTCAAATTGCTCAAATGGGAATAAATTATTATTTACAATTTGTTGCTATTATTTCCGTCTATTTAGCTATTTTTAATATTTTACCAATCCCAGCTTTAGATGGCGGGAAACTTCTTTTTCTAGGAATCGAAAAAGTTAGAAGAAAACCAGTGAGTCAAAAAGTAGAACAAAATATCACCGCCGTTTTCTTTGCCTTATTAATCACCCTAATGATCTGGGTAACAATAAAAGACATTACCCGTCTGTTTTAACATGAGACAGTCTCAACTTTTTACTAAAACTTTAAAAGAGGCGCCCAAAGACGAGAAGAGCATTAATGCCAAATTTCTAAGAAGAGCCGGTTTTATTTATAAAGAAATGGCTGGTACTTATACCTATTTACCTCTAGGGTTAAGAGTTTTAAGGAAAATTGAAAATATCATCAGAGAAGAAATGGAAAATATTTCGGGTCAAGAACTTTTAATGACCGTTTTTCAGCCGAGGAAAATTTGGGAAGAGACTGATCGTTGGTCAAAGGAAATCGGAAAAGTGATGTACAAAACTCGAGAGGATAATTCGGAAATTGGTTTGGGGCCAACCCACGAAGAAATGATCACCGATATTATCAGAAATTACATTAAATCTTACAAAGATTTACCCATAGCTATTTTCCAGATCCAGACCAAATTTAGAAAAGAACCTCGGGCTAGGTCCGGCCTGCTTAGGGGGAGAGAATTTGATATGAAAGATCTCTACAGTTTTCACGACAGCGAAGAAGATTTTAAAAAGTATTACGAGCAAGTTAAAAAATCTTATCTTAAAATTTTGAAAAGGTGCGGCCTATCTGGAATTATTACTGAAGCCTCTGGTGCTGGATTCATTAAGGGATTTACTCATGAGTTTCAGGTCCTATCCGAAGGAGGAGAAGATACCATTATTTATTGTCCAAAGAGAGATTTTGCTCAAAACCGAGAAATTGCCAAACTAAGAGGAGGAAGGAAATGTCCAATTTGTGGCCGAATTTTGAAAGAAGAAAAATCAATTGAGGTTGGGAATATTTTTCCTTTGGGAACGAAATACTCAAAAGCGATGAATGCCTATTTTATTGACAGGTCAGGTCTTAGAAAATTGATGATTATGGGTTGCTATGGCCTAGGACCTTCTCGAACGATGGGAGCCATTATTGAAGTTCATCACGATGAAAAAGGAATAATTTGGCCAAAAGAAGTGGCACCCTTTCAGATTCATTTAATACAAATTGAAAATACTCAAAAACTTAAAAAAACCGCAGCAAAATTCTATCAAGATTTACAGAAGCAGGGAATTGAAGTATTATATGACGATAGAGACAGGACGCCAGGAGAAAAATTTGCCGATGCCGACTTAATAGGAATACCAATCAGAATCGTGGTAAGCGAGAGAACTTTAGCGAAAAATTCTGCGGAGATAAAAAAAAGAAGCGAGAAGAAAGTGGAACTAATTAAATTGAGCCAGGTTGGTAAATATGTTAAATAAACTTTTACACTTATTTTCTGAAGATATTGCCATTGATTTGGGAACGGCTAACTCTGAAGTTTATGTTCGAGGTCGGGGAATCGTCATTCAGGAACCCTCGGTGGTAGCTGTTAATCAAAAAACTGGTCAAATTTTGGCAATAGGAGAAGAAGCTAAAAAGATGGTAGGTAGAACTCCGGGCCACATCGTGGCTACCCGGCCCTTAAGAGCAGGAGTAATTTCTGATTTTGAAGTAACTGAACAAATGCTTAGATATTTTATTGAGAAAGCCCAGAAAAGAAAATTTATTTTGCGCTCTCGACCGAGGGTAATTGTTGGCATTCCTTGCGGAGTTACCGAAGTAGAAAAAAAAGCAGTTTCTGATGCGACTAAGAATGCCAGCGCCAGGGAAGTTTTTTTAATTGAAGAACCGATGGCTGCCGCTATTGGAGCCAGGCTTCCTGTTCAAGAAGCTATGGGCAACTTTATTGTCGATATTGGCGGAGGGACAACCGAAGTGGCAGTGATATCTCTGGGCGGAATAGTTTTATCAAAAAGTTTAAGGATTGCCGGAGACAGACTTAACGAAGACATAATTCAATTTGCCCAAGAAGAATATAAACTATTAATCGGAGAAAGAACAGCTGAGGAAATAAAAATTGGAATTGGTTCAGCCTATCCTTTGAAAGACAAAAGAGAACTTCCAATGAGGGGAAGAAATTTGGTTACCGGACTTCCGGAAGAAATTTCGGTTTCCGATGAGGATATAAGAAGAGCTATGGAAAAGTCAGTAAAACAAATTGTTGCCGAGATAAAAATGGCAATAGAGGAAACCCCTCCTGAATTATTAGCCGATGTAATGGCTGCGGGAATTCAAATGACCGGTGGCGGCGCACTCCTCCGAGGATTAGATATTCTAATTCAAAAAGAAACAAAGATTCCGACTAAGGTTGTTGAAGACCCAATGACAGCAGTGGTTAGGGGAGCGGGACTGGTTTTGGAAAACCTCGACCAATTACATGAAGTTTTAGTGGAAACAGAATATTTAGAACCACCAAAATAAAAAATTTCTAATTTCTAATTTCTAAACCTTTATGATTTCAGAGGAAGAGGTTCAACATATCGCAAAATTAGCCAGATTAGGATTAACTGAAAAAGAGTTAGGGAGGTTTCAAAAAGAACTCTCTGCGATTTTGAACTACATTGAGAAATTGAAAGAAGTTGATATTTCGGGAGTTGAACCAACGAGTCATTCAATTGAAATGGAAAACGTAATGAGAGAAGACGAGGAAAAGGGAAAACTGAAAACTAAAAATAAAAAACTGCTGGAATTGGTGCCGGAAACTAAGGATGGTTATTTAAAAGTTAAATCTATCTTATAGTATGGAATTAACCGAACTCACAATTACCCAAGCCCATGAGGGATTAGTAAAAAAAGAATTTTCTGCTTTCGAACTTTGCCAGGCTTATTTAGCGCGATTAGAAAAAAAAGATAAAGAGATTTCCGCCTTTTTAACAGTTACAAAAGACTCAGCTCTTTCTCAGGCAAAAAAAGTCGATGATATGATTTTGGAAGGTAGAGAAATACCGGTTTTAGCTGGAATTCCCTGTGCGATAAAAGATAATATTTTAGTTGAAGATGTGAGATGCACTGTAGCTTCGAAAATTCTTGAAAATTATATTGCTCCTTATGATGCCACAGTTGTGAAAAAATTAAAAGAAGAAAATTGTCTGATTTTAGGAAAAACCAATCTGGATGAATTTGCCATGGGAAGCTCAACTGAAAATTCAGCTTTTGGCTCGACTCGTAATCCTTATGATTTATCTAGAGTGCCGGGTGGTTCTTCGGGTGGGTCGGCAGCTGCAGTAGCCGCTAATCTCTGCCTCTATGCTTTAGGTTCTGACACTGGTGGTTCAATAAGGCAACCAGCTTCCTTTTGCGGAATAGTTGGATTAAAACCTACTTATGGTGCGGTATCCCGTTATGGTTTAATTGCTTTTGCATCTTCATTGGACCAAATTGGACCAATAACTAAAACTGTTGAGGATGCTAAAATTGTTTTTGAGGCAATTAAGGGAGGGGACGAATTAGATTCGACGTCAGTCGAATCTAAAATTGCAAATTTCCGGGTACCCGCCGCGCGGGTACAAATTTCAAATTTACGAATCGGTGTTCCTAAGGAATACTTTATTAAGGGGATGGATCCTGAGGTTGAAAAAGTGATAAAAGAGGCGATTAAAAAATATGAGGAAATGGGAGCTAAAATTGAAGAAGTCAGTTTGTCCCATACTGAATGCGCTTTGCCTTGTTATTATATAATTGCTCCTTCTGAAGCCAGCGCTAATTTAGCCAGATATGATGGAATAAAATACGGGCTCTCAGAATCAAAAGGTAAAGATTTATTAGATGTTTATTTAAAAAGCCGAGAAGAGGGGTTTGGGCCGGAAGTGAGGAGAAGAATTATGTTGGGTACCTATGCTTTATCTGCTGGCTATTATGAAGCCTATTATTTAAGAGCCCAAAAAGTGAGAACTTTAATAAAAGATGATTTTGATCAGGCTTTCAAAGAAGTTGATGCTATTCTCACTCCTGTCTCCCCAACCCCAGCTTTTAAGTTAAGAGAAAAAATTACCGATCCTCTGACAATGTATCTTTCAGATATTTTTACGGTTTCGGTGAATCTGGCTGGCCTTCCAGCAATTTCTTTGCCCTGTGGCAAGGTAGGAAAATTGCCGGTGGGATTACAAATTATTGGAAAACCCTTTGAGGAAGAAAAAATTTTAGCAATCGGTGAAATTTTAGAAAAAGCATGACTATAGAACAAATAATTTCATTCATTCTTAATCCTACTTTTTCTGGTTGGTTATTAGTTTTAAAAATTCTCTGCCTAATTTTTTCTTTGATTTTCTTTGGCTTCATTATTTTTGCCTTAATTAAAACCTCTTGGCTAAAAAGAATGATAATCTGGGATTTACAAGAATTTTTAACCTATCGACCATTTGGAGTGAGTAAAATTGCTGGAAAATGGCAAAAAATAAAAAAGAGATTAGAAGCCGGAATAGAATCAGAAGCCAAGTTAGCAATTATTGAGGCAGATTCGATGTTAGATGGCATTTTGGACAGAATGGGTTTTGGCGGTAGGACTCTTGGGGAGAGGTTAGATAGATTAACTGATGTTTCTCTTCCCAATATTGAGGAAGCTAAAAAATCGCATAAAATCAGAAATAACATCGTTCACGACCCAACTTATAAATTAGATTTAGAAGAAGCAAAAAAAGTAATATCAGCTTACGAAAAAGCCCTCACCGATTTACAAGCCCTTTAAACCCAGTATATCAACTTTGACAAAGTTTCACTTTAATATCGCGTAGCGAGTCAAAGTTGTATTACTGGGTAAAATTTGCTAAACCCCGTTAGAAATTTAGTGAGAGAATTTTCTTGTAATAATCAAAGTCCATTAGGGCTTGTATTTTAATTTCTAACGGGGTAAAATAATATCGCGGGGTAGAGAAGTAGTATCTCGGGAGTCCCATAAGCTCCAGACCCCGGCGCACATCCGGGCCCCGCAACGCCGGCATAGCTCAATGGCTAGAGCAATTGCATCATAAGCAAGAGGTTACAGGTTCGAATCCTGTTGCCGGCACTGGACCCGTAGTGTAGCCCGGATAACACGTCTGCTTGTCGAGCAGAAAATCGTGGGTTCAAATCCCATCGGGTCCGCTTAATTAATTGGCTTGGAGGAAGCTTCAGGCCTTTTAATTAAAAGGAGTATAGCTCCTTAAAAATCTATTTGGAAAGGAAGGATAAAAGGATGAAACAATTCTATTATCGATGCAAAGATTGTGGCAATGGCTACATTGCGGAGGAGAAACCAAAAAATTGCCAAGGTTGTGGCAGTAAAAATATTAAGATAAGACCCTATCCAGAATTTAGCTGGCTTGCGAGAATCAGGAAAAAAGCTCAAGAGCTTTTTTCTTATTAGAAAGGAGGTGATAAAATGGCAGGCCCAATCGTATTAACCATAAACTTGAAAAACAAAATGGCTAAAGAGGCAGCTAAACGAGTTAGTAAGCCAACTGATGATGTGGAATGGAACGAGATAAGAGCTGAGAGAATTTTAAATGGAAACGATCCCGAAGAGCTGATTGTCCGTGGAGTGGTTGCCTCTTTAAAAAGAGGTGAGGGTAAGAGGTAAGAGTGGCATAGTAGCGACTAAACAGAGCGAAAGGAGAAAGATGAAAATAAACGATCTTCCAAGGGGAAAATACACAGCGGTTCTTGACCTGAGGAAAAATGGAGCATTGAGACTAAAAGGAGAGATAGTGGAAGATGAAGATGGAAATAAACATCTCATTACCCACGAGTCTCCTAAGAGATCTTATGCTCCGAACACGGTAGTGCTTTGGCACCGAAAGGAGGTGAAAAAATGAAGGTCGAACTCGTCCGGAAAAACTGAGGAGGTGAGAGAAATGGAAAAGGGATTCAGGCAAATGTTAGCCGAAAGGCAGGAAAAGGTTAGCTCCCTTGTTTGCGTCGGGCTCGATCCCTTGGAGGAAAAGATTCCCGAATGTATCATAGGAGGGTCTCCTTGGAGCAGAGTAGCTTTTCATATGAATAAGATCGTTGACGCAACGGCCGATTATGCTTGCATGTACAAGCCGCAGAAGGCCCATTATGAAGCTATTCCCGATGGCCAAAGTGCCTTACAATCAATTATAAATCACATCCATAACAAGTACCCTGATATTCCCGTGTTTCTCGATTGCAAACGAGGCGATATTGACCGGACGCAGAGGCAATACCGCATTGCCCATTTTGAGATAGACGGGGTTGACGGTATGGACTTCAATCCGTATATGGGCAAAGATTGTATGGAGCAATTGGTTGACAAAGAGCATCTTGGGAGAGCTATAGTTGGCCTCTGCTATACCAGTAATCCATCAGCCAGACAAACCCAAGATGTAAAACTGGCCGATGGCAGATTCTACTGGGAGTTTATGGCCGAAACTATATTGAGGTGGGCGGAAGAACTGGGCGTTGTCGAGAATGCCGGATTGGTGATGGCAGCAGCTTACGAAGTCAAAAAGGGTAGTGGTGAGATTTTTTCCTGGCATCTATCACGTTGCCGCGAAATTGTCGGTGATAAACTCTGGCTTCTGATTCCCGGGATCGGGACGCAGGGAGGGTTTGTTAAAGAAACAGTCAAGGCCTCTTTTGTAGGTTTTGGCTCAATCGTGATAAGCTCTTCATCGGCAATAATATTTGCCAGCTCCGGTCTTAATTTTGCCGAGGCTGCGCGTCGAGAGACAATAAAACTTCGGGATCTGATTAACCAGTACCGTTAGGAGACAACGGGATGAAGCGAAAGATATGTCGAACGCGGGCGCGCTCGCTTCGACGAGCGCGCCGCAACAAAACCCCAAGGAGGTGAAAAAAGATATTTCAAGTGGTGAGAAGGAAGACATCTCACCACTTTTATTTTTGTATCAAGTTTGACTTTTATTTTAATTCTTTTATAGTAATTAAGGAGGGCGAGCACATTTTGGTAAAGCCCTTTTTAAATAAGTCAATTCTAACAAGGAGGTGAGAGAGATGAAAGCAGTAGAGGAAGAGGTTGCATTGATTCTCTTGAGGAATAAGATATTAAGCTTCTATGCTGACAAGCCTTTTGTTTTTCAGTCAGGGATGATAGTCCCGATTTATTGTGATAATAGGGAGTTGCTCTTTCTTCCGGAGGTGAGGAATAGAATAGTCAATATTCAGGCAGAGACTATTAAGCAGATGTGGCCCGAAATAAATGTTATTGCTGGGGTTGCCACGGCTGGTATCCCTTGGGGCGCTCTTGTCGCTGGTCGACTGGACCTTCCTTTTATCTATGTACGTAAGGAAAGGAAGAATCATGGCAGAGAAAAAAGGATAGAGGGTCGTCTACCAACGAAGGAGCAAAACATCGGATTAATAGAGGATTTAATAAGCACTGGCGAAAGCTTCATTAGCGCAGCCTTGGCTATAAGAGAAGAGGTAGGGGCTGAGGTTAAAGGAGGAGCCATCTTTACCTACGAATTACCAGAAGCTCAGGAAGGCTTCGCTAGAGAAGGGCTCGAGGTGGTCTCACTCAGTAACATTACCGTCATTTTGAGAGTAGCTCTCAGAGAAGGTTTCCTGACAGAAGAGAGGGTAAGGATTATTGAGCAGTGGAGAGATGATCCTTGGAACTGGGGAGAGAAAATGGGATTTAGTCGTAAGCACTAATCTCAAAGCAAAAAGTGCGGTGGCCTGACGGAGTTTAACTCTAGTGGGCCACCTTTTATTTTAATTTTATAAATGGTTGATTTTTAAAATATATCTGCTAAAATGCAAAATCAAAAATAGTTCTCCAAAAGTGAATACTCGGTTAATGAGGAGGTGAACCAATGAAGGACACTTGGGGTTTTGTAATAGATATTACTTATAAGTGTTTTCATCGTTGCCGGCATTGTTGCGTTAAAAGTTCTCCAGATGGGCCTTCAATGCCCTGGGAGAGAATCAAAGATTTATTGGGACAGATAAATGCTTGGGGAAGGCCTTATGGTTTAGATCTGACTGGCGGTGATATTTTTAGGTATGCTGACCAAGGGAAGTGCCTGGGAGATATTTTGGGAGAGGCAATGAGTTTACCAGGAGCTAAAGAATATTGGCGAGGTCTTAAGCTAGCTTTTGCGCCTTTTGGGCCAAAAGATTATAGTAGCCCCACGCCAATTGAAATCTTAGAATTTCTAGCTTCCCTGATAGACCTCGGATTTTGTCGCCTGACTACCAGTTACGCTCTCTATTCAGAAGATAACATTGACAAGCGGCTTTCGTATACCCTATCTCAGCTTTTTAAATTTGCTGGCCAAATTGCCATAGTAGTTACAATAGACAGAAATAACGACCACGAGACTGGTCGTCGTCTCCGCCAGACACTGAAACGGGCAGGTTTTTTGCCTGACCAAGATTTCCGCAGTTTAGCCCAGATAGGCATTTTTGGACCGGACCTACACTTTCTTAACGACGATATAAAAATCATTGAGATTGCGGTTAATCCCACCCTGGCGGCTGGCCGGGCAAAGAGTTGGGAGCATCTTTATAAATGGTCTGGTAAGGATGAATGTCCGAGAAAAAAGCCAGAACAGAAAGAAACTCCGAGAGAGAAAGAAGCTCCGAGTAAGTTGGCCTACATCACCTTAAAAGGAAATGTTCTTCCTTGTTATAGCACTTTTCCTGAACTTTCTCCTTTAGGAAATGTCTGGCAAGAGTCGTTAGTCAAGGTTCTATCTCGCTGGGATGATTATACAGAACAGCTGGAAAGGCACTTTCAATTGAATTACTCGCCACGCGTTGGAATAGATTTATGTACTTGGTGTGCCAAAACCTTTCAGTTCAAGCCTTGAAGCAAAAACAATATAACAGCCCGACTGGGTTTATCCCGGCGGGCTGTTTTTAATTAATTTTCGAGTTATCCACACTTGCCCCGTTAGAAGTTCGTTATTCTGGCAATTAGCCTTAATTATGCTTGTGGTTTTCCACAGAAGGGACTTCTAACGGGGCTTGATTTTAAGTTAATTTTGAGGTAAAATGAATTAATAAATATGGCAAAAATTCACCCCCACACCAAAAAAATACACCCTGGAAAACGTGCAAAGCGCAGGGCTTCTTATGGTGTGGGGGTTAATCTAAAAACACTTAAAAATAGGGCTCGGAAGGAGATAAAAAAGACAGATAATTTAAAGGAATTAAATGAAGTTTTTAAAAAATATTTAGGGAAGCGAGGAGAGCTTACCCGGATTTTTAGGTCTCTGGAAAAGTTACCAAAAGCAAAGAGAATCAGGATTGGCAAAAAAGTTAATGAGCTCAAAAATTTTTTGGGAATAAAATTTGACCAAAAAGCCGAGGTTATTAAAGAAAAAACCCAAAGAAAGCTTGAAGAAAAAGAATGGATTGATATTACTGCTCCCGGGCAAAAGATTTCCCCAGGCCATTTGCACCCACTGACTCAAGTCCAAAGAAAAGTTGAAGAAATTTTTCAATCAATGGGATTTTCAGTTGTTGAGGGTCCGGAAATTGAAACTGAATGGTATAATTTCGATGCCTTAAATATTCCAAAAGATCATCCAGCCAGAGATCTTTGGGATACCCTCTATTTAAAAATCCAAAATCCAAAATCCAAAATCCAAAATCTATTATTACGAACTCATACTACTCCGGTGGATGTAAGATATATGGAAAAGAATAACCCTCCCTTAAGGATTATTATTCCTGGCCGAGTCTTCCGCCACGAAGCTACTGATGCTTCTCACGAAAGTAATTTTTATCAGATAGACGGCTTAATGGTAGGGAATAACATTTCAGCAGCCAACTTCAAAGCAATAATTCAAGAATTTTTTCAGAGATTCTTTGAAAAACCAGTTGAAATTAGAATGAGGCCAGGATATTTTCCTTTTGTTGAGCCAGGTTTTGAAGTGGATATGACTTGTCTGGTTTGTGAGGGAAAGGGTTGCTCTGCCTGTTCTCAGACTGGCTGGATGGAAATGATGGGAGCCGGTATGGTTCATCCTAATGTTTTTAAAGCTGCTGGTCTGACCCCCCGCCAATATGCTGGTGGGGGGTGGCAAGGTTTTGCCTTTGGCATGGGCATGGACCGTTTAGCGATGATGAAATACAAAATCAACGACATCAGACTATTTTACAGCGGAGATTTAAGATTCTTGGTTCAATTTTAATATGTTATTTTCTTACAATTGGTTACAATCTTTTTTTAAGAAAAAGTTACCTAAGCCAGAAAAATTGGCAGAGATTTTAGCCTTGCACTCATTTGAAGTGGAGGAGGTGAAAAGAGTGAGGAAGGATTGGGCCTTAGATATTGATGTTTTACCGAATCGAGCACCGGATTGTTTTTCCCACCTCGGCATTACTCGGGAAATCTCAGCAATTTTAAATTATAAATTGGGAATCGGAGAATGGAAATTAACGGAGGATAAAAATTTAAAAGCCAAAGATTTTGTTAGTGTCGAGGTCAAGCCTCGACAGGCTTGTCCGAGATATACTGCCAGGGTGATTACCGATGTTAAAGTTGGACCTTCCCCGAAGTGGATACGAGATAGATTAGAAGTTTGCGGCCTACGTCCAATAAATAATGTCGTTGATATCGCAAATTATGTAATGTTAGAAACCGGTCAACCCCTCCATGCCTTCGATGGTGAGAAACTCGAAGGTCAAAAAATTATCATCAGATTTGCCAAGGAACGTGAAAAGATAGTTACTTTAGACGAGGAAAAATATGATTTGGATGAGGATATTCTGGTCATTGCCGATGAGAAATCGCCAGTAGCAATTGCTGGAATTAAAGGAGGAAAGCTCCCGGAGATTGATAATAAGACAAAAATTGTTGTCTTAGAATCAGCCAATTTTAACCCTAAAGTTATCCGTAAGGGCTCAAAAACAATAGATTTAAAAACCGATGCTTCCTGGCGCTTCGAACACGGAATTGACCCAAATTTAACCGAAATTGGAATTAATCGAGCCGCTTTCTTAATTCAAAAAATTGCTAAGGGTAATGTGGCTAAAGGTTTAATTGATTTTTATCCCAAAAAAGTTTTACCAAAAAGAATTAGATTGGATTTTGATTATGTAAAAAGCTTGCTTGGGAGAGAAATTCCTAAAAAAGAAATAATCAATATTTTGAAAAGGCTAGATTTCAAAATTACAGGGGTCAGACCCCTGCAAATTGAGGTCGAGGTACCGACCTTTAGGTTGGATATTTCCATACCTGAGGATTTAATTGAAGAGATTGGCAGAATTTATGGTTATCAAAGAATTAAAGCCACCTTTCCAACCGTTTCCCTGATTCCGCCAAAAAGAAATTTAGATATTTTCTGGGAAAATGTGATAAAAAATATTTTGAAGGAAGCTGGACTTACCGAAGTTTATAATTACTCCTTTGTTTCTCCTGAGCAATTTTCAATTTTCAATTCCCAATTTTCAAAAGTAGTCGATGAACTTCGTTTATCTTCACGCTTCGCTAATGCTCGCGTAATCGAAGTAGAAAACCCAATTAGTGAAGAGCAGAAATATTTAAGACCGAGTTTAATTCCAAATTTATTGAAGAACGTTCAGAAAAATCAGAAAAATTTCAGAGAAATTAGGATTTTTGAATTAGGAAAAATTTTTCAAGCGCCGAGAACTGAAAAAAGAATGTTAACCGGATTGATTACCGGTGATGCATTTTATCAAATGAAAGGGGTGATAGATTCACTTTTGCAAAAAATTGGGATTAGCAATATTTGGTATGACGAATTTGAAGCTACGCCCGAGGACTCCAACCCACCCGCCACCCTCCCGTCCAAAGGACGGGCCCCATCGAAAATTTCAATTTGGCACCCAAAAATTTGTGCCGAAATTAAAGTTAACCACGAGGAAACCGGATTTTTAGGAGAGATTTCTCAAAAGATTCTTGGAGATCTCGAGATTGAAGGTAAACTAGTCGTCTTCGATATCGATTTCGAAAAATT
>PETJ01000063.1 GCA_002781125.1 Candidatus Nealsonbacteria bacterium CG01_land_8_20_14_3_00_12
TGTTTTTATTAAAAAAAGTTTCTTTTTAAACCCGCCTCTTTTTTTGTTTTTTATTTTCTGCTGTTTTTGAATTTCTGATTTTGTTAGTCCAAGTTCCGAAACTAAAACGTCAATCAATTCTTGAATATCAACAATTTCATTAATAATTTCTTCTTTCTTTTTTACTTCAATTAATTCTTTGGCTTCTTCTAAGATTTTCTTCTTTATTTCTTTTGTGTACTCTTTTCTGCCCAGAACTCGCCAATAGGGCTTCTCCCCTGCCGCCTTAATAATCTCCAAAATCCTATCCCTAATCAGTTTGTTATATCTTTTAATCATTTAACTATTCTAACAAAAAACCGCCTCCTCAGCGACCCATAAAATAAATCATTTTTACCATTTTTCTTGGTGTATTTTTTCCTCAACAAAATCTTTATCGGTGTGAGGCGCCGGTTTTTCTTTTGGGTAGCCAACGGGTACGATATTTATGGTTTTATATCTTTTCGGAATTCCAAGTAATTTTTTTATTTTTTCTTCTTCATTAAATTCCGGTTTTAAAGCTTTCCAGACAGTCCCCAACCCCAGCGCTATCGCCTGCAAAAACATATTTTCAGAAGCAACCGATAAATCCTGGACCGGGCAATTGGTTTTAGTAGTATCGGTTACAGGAATTATCAAGACCTGAGCTGTTTTTACAAATTCCTGACTTACAATTTCAAAAATTTTATCTTTTGTTTTTTGGTTTCTAATAACTATAAACTCAACAGCCTGATTATGGCGGGCAGTCGGAGCAAATTGTCCTGCTTTTATAATTTCAGTAATGTATTTTTCCGGCACTGCCTTATTTTTATATTCTCTTACCGACCTTCGATTTAATATTTCTTTTATTATCATATTTTTATTAATTTTCCCTCAACTTCGGCCTAAATTTTGATTAAAAATAGAGTTGACACCATTTTTCCATTTTTTAAAATTTATTTATAATTTTCTTTCTTAATTAATTTTTCCATAATTTAAAACTGCTTTACCATTTTAAAGGTTTCCCCAAAAGCAAGAAACAAAGCAACTGGAATAATACTAACTACCGCTCCATAAATAAAGGTGATACTCGGATTAATTTGCCAGAAAAATCCAGCGATTAAACCGGCCGGCAAGGCTGCTAAACCAATTGCTGTATGAAATGTTCCCAAGGCCGTAGCCCTTAATTCTTCTTGAGACAAATCGGAAATAAAAGCCCGCTGATTGCCATCCACTATGGCATACATTAAACCATAAAGCGAAAACAATATCACAAAAGTTATTAAAGAATGCGAAAAGATAAAACCAAGGCAAGTTAATGAAAATAAAAGATAACCAAGAATAATCGCCTTTTTTCTTCCTATTTTGTCAGATAGGATACCAAAGGGAATGGCAAATAGAGCATAGAAAATATTAAAAAGAACATACAAAATAATTGGTATGCCGGTAGACAATTTGCCGGTAAAGAATTCTTGAGCTCTCAAAATAAAAAACATATAGCTGAAATTTGCTAAAGCAAATATAAAAGAAATGAAGATAAATGATTTAAGCGGCCGGGAAAGATTTTTTAACCCTATTTTCAAAGTTACATTTTGAGGTTCTCTCTTTTTTTCCTTTACAAAATACAAAGGAATTAAAGAAATAAAAGCTAAAATAGCAGCAATGATTATGATTGATTTAAAATCAAATCCAAAAAACCAAAACAAAAGAAAAACAATAATTGAGCCCACGATTGCTCCTGAAGTATCCATTGCTCGATGAATTCCAAAGCCCCTGCCTCTTTCTTGTGGCATAGAATCAGCTAAAATTGCATCTCTGGGAGCGGTTCTTAAACCCTTGCCAACTCTTTCTAAGGAAGAAAAAACTAAAACATGTTGCCAAATTTTAGAAAAAGCCAAAAATAATTTACAAATAGCGGAAGTGAGGTAGCCGAAGGAAACAAAAATTTTTCTTTTCCCAATTTTATCTGATAAATAGCCAGATATTACCTTTAAAATACTTGAGGCACTTTCCATTAATCCTCCTACTAATCCGATAACTAAACCTGTTCCTCCCAAGGCAGTAAGAAACATTGGCAAAATCGGCATTATCATCTCGCTGCTGATATCGTTTAAAAAACTGACAATTCCCAGCAAAATTATGTTTCTGCTAATTCCGCTTAAATATCTGTTTTTCATACAAAATATTTTTTATTATTATAAATTCTCCTTTTACAAATTCCCAAATATTCATCTAAAATAAATATGGTTTAGTAATAAACTTCGGTCTAAATTTCGATTATTTTATTATTCTAACAAAAAATCGCCCCCTCGGCGACTTTTAATTCCATTGATTTCGTAAACCCCGTTAGAAGTTCCGGTGATTACAAGTATTGCTAAACCGATCTTGTCCAGGCTTTGTATTTCGAAAACTTCTAACGGGGTAAATCAATAATTTGAGGCTTCTTTTAGCCACTGGCCATATTGACAATCTGGGTTATGTGATGGTGGCGCATCTTTTCTTAAAAGGGCGACTGCTTCTTCAAAAAGCCCCTGGACATAGGAAGGGTCTGTATCTATAACTTGAATTTCTTTTTTGAAAGGCAACCTGTCCTCAAATCCATTTTCCTTATCAACAACATAAAAAGCCAAACACCCCTTTCTGACAGTTTTATATCCATTTTTCTCCAAAAGAAAAGTATAAATATCCATTTGTAGCTGGAAACGGTCGTATACCGTGGGCACTTTGCTGCCGGTAGATTTGTAATCTAACGGAGCTAATTTGCCATCGGAAAACTCCAGAACATCATCAACCGCCCCAAAAAGAGTGGCGTCCAGTGTCGGGTCGTAATAGCGTATTCCTTTAAGATTACTTCTCCACTCGTCTAACAATTTCTGATTTGAAAAAAGTTTCGCCGGGATGTTGTGGGCTACCAACAAAGGATGCAATTCGCCCTTCTTCCTGTATTTGTCAAATTCTTCCTTCAAAAGCAGATCCACCGCCGCATTAAGAGCGTAAGGATAGGGCTGGGGCCTTCTAATCCCCTGTTTTTTCTCCAGCCAAAAACAAAGCGGACACTCATAATACAAATTCAAGGAATTGGGCGAAAGTTTTATCGGTCTATTATTGTTCATTTTAGAGTTCTAAAAACACAAAATGGACCACACATAGAGCAATATTTTGCTTTTCTCAATTTCGGATTTTTTCTACATTCCTGTCTTCTTAATTCAATAAACTTTTTTTGGTCAATTGCATATTTTAGCATATCTTCCCAATTTAGTCTTCGCCTTGCCTTTGCCATTTTTAAATCTCTGAAAACTGCTTTTTTATTTCCTTTAGCAATATCTGCAATATGGGCAGCAATTTTAGTAACAATCGTTCCTTCTCTAACGTCATTAATGTCTGGCAAGCCAATATGCTCCTTTGGTGTAACATAACAAAGAAAATCTGCTCCTTTCCAACAAGCTAAAGCGCCCCCGATAGCGCAAACAATATGGTCATAGCCGGTAGCTATGTCAGTTGGTAACGGACCTAAAACATAGAATGGGGCCTTAGCGCAGTATCTCTTTTCCAATCGTATGTTATTTTCAATATCATTTAAAGGAACGTGGCCGGGACCCTCAATCATTACTTGGCAGCCTACCTCTTTTGCTTTCTTGGCAAGTTTTCCTAAAATTTTGAGTTCCTGAATTTGAGCTTTATCGGTGCTATCGGCAATACAGCCAGGTCTTAAACCATCTCCTAAACTCAATGTCACATCGTATCTTTTAGCAATTTCTAAAATTTCGTCAAAAGATTCGTAAAGAAAGTTTTCTTTCTTATGATATTTCATCCATCTAAGTAAAAAAGAACCACCGCGACTAACGCATTTCATCACTCTATTTTTTATCAATGGAAAAGCTCTTTTTGTTACTCCGGCATGGACTGTTACAAAATCTACTCCGTCTTTAGCATGTTTTTCGAGCACTCTAAGATAGATTTCCTTATTCAAACTCTCTATTTTCCCGGCTTCAATTACCGCTTGATAAATAGGGACGGTACCAAATGGAATAGGGCATTTCTCTATTAATGCTCTCCTTATTTTATCTGCATCTTTGGTAGTGCTTAAATCCATTATCGTATCTGCGCCAGCCTCAATCGCTACTTTTAATTTTTTTACTTCTTCAACCAACGTTGATTTTATCAGGGAAACACCAATATTGGTATTAATTTTTGTCCTCAA
>PETJ01000047.1:0-147 GCA_002781125.1 Candidatus Nealsonbacteria bacterium CG01_land_8_20_14_3_00_12
GCGAAGATTCAATAAATTCAAAACCGGAAGGATAATCCACCTGAATTCTTAAATCGGTTAGAAGCTCATTTAGGTTTGAAAAATAATTTATCCTGAATCTAAAATCTTTTCCCGATTCAATTTTGATGGGCAAATCGAATTCGAAGG
>PETJ01000047.1:160-4098 GCA_002781125.1 Candidatus Nealsonbacteria bacterium CG01_land_8_20_14_3_00_12
TTTAATAGTTGTGGTAAAGGTGGTAGCCGATTCATATCTGGCTTTTAGATTTTTTGGCCGATAACTCAGCCAGGCTTTAGCTAATCTTACCTCTCCTTCCTTTCCTAATAGTTTTGCTTTAAAAGGAATGGTTTTTTCTTCCCCGGGATAAATATCCTCTAAAGACTTCTCTGTTCTTAAAGCGCCTCCTTCCACAATTGAATATTTTGGATATTCAAAAATAAGTCTCGGCTCTTCCAAGCGGGTATTACCATTATTTTTATATTTCACTAAGTATTCAATTTCTTCAGCCAGAGTTGCTTCGCTGGGAGCTAAAATTTCCAATTTTAAAACTTCTTTTGAATAGATGTTCGATTTCCAATTCCAGAAACCAGCCAATCCCGCTCCCCCGGCTAAAATAATTAAGAAGATGATAAATTTTCTTCGCATATGATAATTAAGAAGAAAACGAATTTTCTTCGCATAGCAAGATTTTAATTTATTAAAATCGCAGCTGGGTTCGAAGAAGCAAGCTTCTTCTCTCGCCCTCATTAACATTCAGGCAGCTGAAGCTTCAGCTTCATCGACTATAAAAGAAAGATAATTTTTAGAAACAGAAGCTAATTCTTTTAAAAAATCTTTTTCAATTTTTAATTTAGAAAGGGTTAACCAGTTTTTTTCAAGAATAATTCTTAAAATCTTCACTATGTCTGGTTTAACCTCTTTGCCTACCCGAGCCGCAGCGAAGGGTAAAGAAGAGGATTTATCCTCTTCGACTAATTTTACTTTTTTAAAACAGTTTTGACAAATTAACCCGCCTTCTTTTGAATTGAAATAAAGTTTTTCAGGTAATAATTTTTTTTGGCAAATGACGCAATTATAAAGTTCGGCTTTGTAACCCAGAATTGAGAGGAGGTTCCAAAGAAAATAGTAAGGAAGCAAATTGCAAATTGTTGATTTCAAATTGGAATTATTCAAATTTTTAAAGGTTTCATTAAGGAGACGCCAGATTTTTTCATCGGGTTCTTGGAATTTAACCAACTTAGCCAAAACCCCTGAAATTTTATAGGCGATAGCTAACCTTTTTAAAGATTTTCTTAAATTTCTAAATTTTTCAATTGAAATAGCGTCGGTTAAGGTTTTGTGAGTTTTGCCCTGGATAAACTCGATTTCTGATAAATAAAAGAGTTCTGCTCCTGACCTTAATTTTGAAGAAATTTTTCTAATCGCCCTTCCTAAAATCTCTAATTTCCCAAAATCTTTAGTATAAAAAGTAAATAATTGATCGGCCTCACCTCGATCTTCTTTTTTAAAAATAATGCCTTTGGTTCGGTAATGAACGAACATTTATTTATAGGCCGGCTCTTTTCTTCGCCTCCTCTAAGCGAGCTATCGCTTCCCTAATTGTGTTTTGTTCAGTCCCAGTCTTTGCTCTCGGGAAAGCATTTTTTAATTTTCCGATTTCTCTTTGTATTTCACTCCCAGAGAGCTCACGACCATAGTAAGAAGGGAATCTTTCTTTCAATAGTTTTTCTCCCATTGCCCCTAGTTGTCTAGACTTTACATTTCTACTCCAAGGAATGGAAGAAGGCCCTTTCTTTAAAAAATATGGAAACTTTTCTCTCGGAATCCCCCCTCTTTTCTCATAAGGTCCTTTGGAAATAGGAGCAGGCTTGGGAGGCGGCGTTGGTTTTTTTATTGCCATATATTAAATCTTTTTAATTGCTAACCACAATTTTGCTTGGTCGACCAAAATTTCTTTTTCTCCAGCAAAAAGTTCTTTTTTTGCTTTTTCTTTGAGCGTCAAATCTCTAAGATTGGCTTCTTTTAAAAGAAATTCTTTATTTTTTTCCAAAATTTTATTTAATTCAGCTGTTCCGAAATAATTTACTAAAATTTTATCCTTTGGCTTAAATTTCGCTTTCTTTCTCATTTCTTGAATCTGGCGAATAACTTCCCGAATTATTCCTTCTTCTTTTAATTCGGGAGTAATTTCAGTATCCAATTTAAGAGTTTTGTCAAAAGTAATTTCCTTGACATTGACTTCCTCTTTTATTAAATCCAGTAACTCTTTTTCAATTTTCAATTTGCCATTTGCAATTTGCAATTTTGCTAATGGTTGCCTGACTTTAATTCCGACTTTTGCCCTTTCTGCTAAAGCTAAGGCAACAACTTCTCTAGCTTTTTCCATTTTTTTCTCTAATTTTTTATCAATCAGTTTCTTATTTACCTTTGGCCAACTTTCTAAATGAACACTCAACAGGGGGCGGGTCTCTATCAAATTTCTATAAATTTCATCACTCAGAAATGGAATAAATGGTGCGGTTAATTTACTCAATGTTAAAAGTACGTAATTTAAGGTTCCCGAAGCTTCTTTTAGTTCTTTTTCAGTTTCCGGCTTTTGAAATCTTCTTCTTGACCGCCTAATATACCAGAGGGAAAGATCTTCGATGATAAAGTTCTCAATCGCTCTAGCTGTCCCCGTAACGTCATATTTATCTAATCTTTGAGTTGTTTCTTTAATAAGGTTATTGAGTCGCGAAATAATCCACCTATCCAGTAAAACCGCTGATTTACGCTGATAGCTACGCTGATTACCGCTGATATCTTTGTGTTTTTTCCCGCGTTGTTCGGCGTAGGTGTTGTAAAATACGAAACAGTTCCAGAAGGTTAAAATAAATTTTTTCAAGGCCTGATCGACATCTCTCTCTGAGAAGAGTCTAGCATCTCCTGGTTGGTTAACAGTAAAGAAATACCAGCGAGTGACATCCGCTCCGTACTTTTCAACTACCTTCCAAGGATCAACAACATTTCCTTTTGATTTTGACATTTTCCCCCCTTTTTCATCTAAAACATGACCTAAAGAGATAACATTCTTATAAGGCGTTCCGAAACCTAATAGAGTTGAAATGGCTAACAAAGTGTAAAACCAACCTCGAGTCTGATCTACCGCTTCAGAAATATAGTCTGCCGGAAATTGTTGTCGTTTATCAATTAAATTTTTATTTTCGAAGGGGAAATGATATTGGGCAAATGGCATTGCTCCCGAATCAAACCAACAATCAATTACCTCTGACACTCTTTCCATTAAACTTTCACACCGCGGACAGAAAAATTTTACTTCATCGATATATGGTCGATGGAAATCCAATTCCCCTTTCTCGTTGAAAGGTAAATTTTTGAATTCAATTTTCTTAAGCTCGCCAACTTTTATAAAATTAGCTTTGGTGGTCTTTTTAAGATATTCTTTATTCTGCCAACCCATCATTGCCCCTTCCAAAAGCCACAAGGGGTCGCCATGACTAACGAGAAGGATGTTTTTATTTTGATGCTTTTTATCAATCTCTTTCAAAAAATTAACCATTCTCTCTCGACAGTTCGACCAGCTTTCGCCTTTTCGAGGAGCTTTTAAAAATCTTTCTTCTAAATCAGGGAAATCTTGATAGAATTTTGCTTTCTCCCCACCATGATAAATCCCTAAATTTATATCTCTAAGTCTTTTATCTAAAAATAGTTTTACTCCCAATTCTATTGCCACGATTTCTGCTGTCTGGCGAGTCCGAGAACTATCGGAAGAATAAATTAAATCAATTTTTTTATTTTTAAGTTTTTTGGCAATTTTTTTTATCTGAGTCTCCCCATTTTTGGTTAATAAAACAGGTTCGCTTTCTGGCCAGGGATACATCATTTTTTTCTTTTCAGTCTGATAAATTGTCTCCCCATGTCTTAAAATATAATATTTATTTTTGCTGAAGTTTTGCGATACCAAATCTTTCTGCGAGCCAATCATCTCTAAATTTCCGCATTTTTTGCATTGCCAGATAGGTAAGGGTGTCCCCCAAAATCTCTCCCTTGATAATGCCCAATCCTTAATTTCTTCCAACCACTCTCCAAATCGACCTTCCTTTAAATGAGCTGGAGTCCAGTTAATTTTTCGATTATTTTTGATTAAATCTCTC
>PETJ01000012.1 GCA_002781125.1 Candidatus Nealsonbacteria bacterium CG01_land_8_20_14_3_00_12
CCAGAATAAAAATTATCCGAAGCTTTTGAAAGAGATTAAAGATCTGCCGAAAACTCTTTATTACAGAGGGGAAATAAAATTTGATGAAAATTGCTTTGCGGTGGTTGGGACGAGAAGATTTTCGCCTTACGGAAAACAGGTGGCTTTGGAAATGGCTGGAGATTTGGCTGAGGCCGGTTTAACAATTGTTTCGGGATTAGCACCAGGAATTGATACTTTTGCTCACCAGGCTGCAGTCGAACGAGGAAAAAGAACAATTGCTATTTTGGGCACCGGACTTGATGAAAAATCAATTTATCCAAAAGAAAATCTAAATTTAGCTCGGAAAATTATTGAAACCGGCGGCTGTTTAATTTCAGAATATCCACCTGGAACCCCCGGCTCTCAATTTTCTTTTCCTCAAAGAAATAGAATCATCTCCGGATTATCTTTAGGAGTTTTAGTTGTTGAGGCAAAAGAAAAATCAGGAGCTTTAATTACTGCTCGCCATGCTTTTGAGCAAAATCGGAAGGTCTTTGCTGTTCCCGGTCCAATTCATTCCTCAAACTCAAAAGGATGCCATTATTTAATTAAAAAAGGAGCAAAGTTAGTGGAAAGTGCTAATGACATATTAACAGAACTCAACCTTCCTTTACCAACACCGGGTGTTGGTTATTCAGTCACCGGCAAAACGCCAGAGGAAAATTTAATTTTAGAATTTTTAAAAGAAGAGGCCTTGGACATTGATAAAATCATCGAAAAAACAAAACTGTCAGCAGCACAAGTCGCCAGCACTCTTGCCATTTTGGAAATAAAAGGTAAAGTAAGAAACTTAGGAGGAAACATCTATGCAATTAGTCGTCGTTGAGTCACCGACGAAATCTAGGACAATTTCTCGGTTTTTAGGCCCAAATTATCAGGTTCTATCCTCTTATGGTCATGTTAGAGATTTGCCAGAGGATGAATTTGGTGTTGAGGTTGAAAAAGATTTTAACCCAAAATATATTATTATTCCAAAAGCCAAAAAAATCGTTCAGTTTTTAAAAAAAGAGGCAGAAAAAGCTGAGCTTGTAATTTTAAGCATGGATCCCGATCGCGAAGGAGAAGCGATTGCTTATCATCTAACTTATCTTTTAAATTTGAATGGTCAAAAACCTTATCAGAGAATTGTCTTTCACGAAATTACAAAATCAGCAATTGAAGAGGCCTTAAAAAATCCAAGAAAAATTGACCTAAATTTGGTTGATGCCCAGCAGGCGAGAAGAATTTTAGATAGAATCGTTGGCTATGAATTATCGCCTTTTTTATGGAAAAAGGTTGCTAGAGGCCTCTCAGCTGGCAGAGTCCAATCAGTCGCTGTTCGCTTAGTTGTTGAACGCGAAAGGGAAATTCAAAATTTTATCCCTCAAGAATATTGGCAGATTTCCGCTCAATTAAAGAAAATGGCCAAGAACAGTTCTCTGCCATTTGAAGCAATCCTAGTTAAAAAAGATGAGAGAACTATTCCAAAATTAGGAATTAAAACCAAGAAGGAAACTGATAAAATTGTGAAGGATTTAAAGGGAACAGAATACAAGGTTATAAATATTGAGAAAAAAGAAGTAAAAAGGAATCCCCTACCACCCTTTACAACTTCAACTTTACAACAAGAAGTTTGGCAGAGATTTAGATGGCCTGCAAAATCTACGATGCAAGTGGCCCAGCAACTTTATGAGAGAGGTTTTATCACTTATCATCGAACCGATTCTCTGAATTTGAGCGATTTATCGCTTTTCGCGGCCAAAAAATTTATTATTGAAAATTACGGTAAAGAGTATTGGGCTGGATTTTTAAAAAGATATAAAGCCAGGGGCAGAGTTCAAGAAGCTCACGAAGCAATAAGACCAACTTATCCCAGCAGAACACCTGAATCAGTAAAATTGGACGAGAACAGTTCTCGACTTTATGATTTAATCTGGCGGAGATTTATCGCTTGTCAGATGAGCCAAGCTATATTCGATTCCACAACCGTAGATATTGCGGCTAAGAATCCTGCCCCGTACCGAGCCGAAGGCTCTGGTGCGGGGTATACTTTTCGAGCCACTGGACAAATTTTAAAATTTGATGGATTTTTAAAAGTTTATCCTCTAAAATATGAGGAAACAGAATTGCCGCCCTTAGAAATAAATGAAATTTTAGAATTGATAAAACTCATTCCTTCCCAGCATTTTACCCAGCCGCCGCCAAGATATAACGAAGCTTCTTTAATTAAAGCACTTGAAGAAAATGGAATTGGTCGGCCTTCAACTTATGCTCCGATTTTATCTACTATTCAGGAAAGAAACTATATTGAGAAAGATGAGCAAAGAAGATTTCAACCAACCGAAATTGGAATGGTAGTTAATGACCTTTTAGTTAATCATTTCCCAGAGATTGTCGATACTAGTTTTACAGCCAGAATGGAAGAAGATTTAGATAAAATTGCTGGGGGCGAAAAAAAATGGGTTCCGATAATCAAAGAATTTTACGAACCCTTTGAAGAAAATTTACAGAAAAAATATCAAGAAGTTTCTAAAAAGGACATCACCGAAAAACCAACTGAAAAAATTTGTCCAAAATGCGGAGCTCCTCTTTTAATTCGCTTAGGAAAATATGGAAGATTTTATGCCTGCTCTAAATTTCCGAAATGTAAGTATACTGAATCCTTAGAAAAAAATACTTTAGGAATAAAATGCCCGAAATGTAAAAAGGGTAAAATTACTGAAAAAAGAACTAGAAGAGGAAAAATCTTTTATGGTTGCGACCAATTCCCAAAATGCGATTTTGCTTTATGGGATAAACCAACGGGAGAATTCTGCCCAAAATGCGACTCACTTTTAGTAGAAACAAAACGTAAACAGATAAAATGTTCAAGTAAAGAGTGTGATTTTAAAGTTGAAAAATAAGTAAAAATTTGCTAATTTTAAATGAGAATTTGCCGCGGTGCTGGAATTGGTTTACAGGTGCGACTCAAAATCGCATGAGGGAAACCTCGTGTGGGTTCGACTCCCACCCGCGGCACTATTTAAAAATGTTTAAATCCTTAGATAAAATTAAAAAAATAAATCCCCTGAAAGAGATTAAGGAAACGAAAAGGGAATTTACTGAAAAAACCATCACTTTAATTTTGGGCGGGTTTGGATTGGTGGCGGCTTTAGCTTGGAACGAAGCAATCAAAAGTCTATTTGAAACCCTTTTTGAAAAAAGCAACGAATTAATTGGGAAATTTATCTATGCGATAATAGTCACGGCCATTGTGGTTTTTGTTTCTATACGGTTGAAAAAAATTTCTGAAAAGAAAGAATAAATTATTAAAAGAACAAATAAAAAATAAATAAAAACTGGCTGGAAAGCCAGTTTTTACATTCTGCAAAAAAACGGTTCTTGTTATCTACTTGTTAAGTTTTACTAAATTCTCAAGCAGGCAGGCGACGGTCATCGGGCCAACGCCGCCGGGAACCGGGGTAATGTAGCTTACTTTTTTGGAAACTGATTTGAAATCAACATCGCCGACCAATCTTCCTTTTTTCATACTTGTCCCAGCATCAATCACTATTACTCCCTTTTTTACCAGATCGCCTTTGATTAAATTTGGCCAGCCTACTCCTGAAACCAAAATATCTGCTTTTTTAGTAAAAAACGGGGTATCTCTAGTAAATTCATTCAAAACAGAAACAGTAGCTTTTTCTTTTAAGAGCTGAATGGCTAATGGAAAGCCGACCAATCTTCCTGCTCCGACAATTACAACATCTTTGCCTCTTAATTCAATCTTGTAATTTTTTAAAAGATACAAAATTCCCTGGACAGTTGGTGGTAAAACTTTTAGAGTTCCTTGGTAAAACTTTCCTAAACTCTCTTCTGACAAAACATCAATATCTTTTTCTTCTGGAATTAGGTTTAAGATTTCTTCGGCAATAAATTTTTTTGGCAAAGGCAATTGAATGATAACTCCGGAATTAGCTGGGTTTTTGACAATTTTTTTAATTTCTTTTTTTAATTCAAAATTACTGATTTTTGCTGGGAGTTTAAAAAGCTTAAACTCAAAGCCAATTTTTTGACAGGCCTTTTTCTTTTGATTAATGAAA
>PETJ01000061.1 GCA_002781125.1 Candidatus Nealsonbacteria bacterium CG01_land_8_20_14_3_00_12
GCCCAACCTGACGAACTAACCTCCGAACTGAGCTATCAGAAACTTCACCAACATTATAATAAAATAAATGGTATCTCACCAGTTTAACAATTTTCTCAATATCTTTTTTGGGGAATTTTAAACGGTCTAAAATCTGGCAAGTCTCTTTTGCCCCAACTATTTCATGACTATAAAAGGTAGCGTCCGGGCCCTCGCCATTTTTGACTTTTGGCTTCCCAATATCGTGAAAAAGGGCAGCTAATCTGACATATTTATTGAAATTTTTTTTAGCCGCGAAATCTAATGATCTTAGATAATGCTCGTAGCATTCATATATATGATGCTTATTTTGGGTGACTTTATAACCATCTTCTAATTCGGGAATAATATATTGCAGTAGTTGGAGCTCTCTCAAAAGCTCTATCCCTTCGGCCGCTCTTTCAGTCATAATAATTTTTATTAATTCATCCCTAATTCTCTCTTTAGAAATTGCCTGAAGCCAGGGAGAATTTTTCTTTATAGCTTCAGCCGTTTTTTCTTCAATCTTCCAATCCTCTCCCAGGGTTACCGCAAACCTTACTGCCCTCATCATTCTTAAAGCGTCCTCATTAAATCTCTCTTCCGGATTTCCAACCGCCCGAATTATTTTATTTTTCAAATCTTCTTGTCCTCCAAAAGGATCAACGATTTCTATTTTCTGTTTTCTGTTTTCTATTTTCTGACCAATGGCTATCGCATTAACCGTAAAGTCTCTCCGCGACAAGTCTTCCTCGATGGTCTTTGCGAAACTAATCTGGTCAGGGTGACGCTTATCAGTGTATTTTGCCTCTTTTCGATAAGTAGTGATTTCAATTTCTTTTAATTTTGGATTTTTACTTCCGGTTTGAATAGTCACAGTCAAAAATTTATTTTCATAAAAACTTTTTGGAAATATTTTTTGAATCTCTTCTGGCTTGGTACTGGTCGCTACATCCCAATCTTCAGGCTCTATCCCTCTTAAAAAATCTCGAACACAGCCTCCAACAATATAGGCCTCAAATCTCTTCTTTTTCAGCTCGTTAATAACAGATTGGACCTCTTTAGGAATTCGCATAAATTCATTTTAGCTCAAAATCTTGTTTTTTTCAATTGTTTTGGTAATATTAAGAAAGGTGGAGCCCTCGTGGTGTAATGGATAACATGTCTGCCTTCGAAGCAGAAGATTGTAGGTCCGACTCCTACCGAGGGCATTACAAATTTGTTATAATTAACTAAGGTGAAAAAAATTTTTTTAATTATTTTTTTAGGGGTCTTGCTTTTCCCCTCCCTTTCTCTAGCCTATACTGTTTACCAAACTGAGGGAGGAGTTAATGTAATTTACAAAGGAATAGTCCCTTGCGGCAAACCAGTTAATTTGGGTGGAGACTTAAGCAATGGCGACCTAGTCGGTGGCACCTGTTGCGAAATGCCCTGCACTTTCTGTCATTTTTTCGTCATGCTAGATGGAGCAATTGATTTTGTTTTATTAAAATTAGTTCCTCCAATTGCCATTTTAATGTTGGTGATTGGCGGAGTAATGTTTATCCTCGGCTATTTTGGTGAAGCTGAAGCATTAGCAGGGGGAGGAAAAGGAGGTCCAAAATTGTTTAGTCAGGGTAAAAAATTAATTACTTCGGTGTTTATTGGTTTAATTATAATCTTTGCTGCCTGGCTGATTATAAATTTGTTTTTCCAATTTATCGGAGTGGCAGACTGGACTGGTCTTCAGCAGGGTTGGTTTCGAATTAATTGTCCTACCAATGCCGAAGTCTGCACAGACCGATTAGTAAGCTCGGCCTGCGAAGGGGTAAGAAGGGCAGGAAAAATACCTTGTGCTACACTTCATCATAATGGTCAACCAATAGATGCTTCCGAATGTCTTGAATAAAAATAATGAGGCCTCCAAAAATCGCTAGATTTTTGGAGAAAAGCGACACAAGGCTGGGCGACTTTCTCAAATTTACTTTAGTAAATTTGAGCGGAGCCTCAGCCTTGATGGCGCGTGCCCCCATAACTTAATGGTAAAGTAGCAACTTAGAATAAAAATGGATAAAACAAAATATCCACAATTAAAAAGAAGGGCAATTCAATTCAGAAAGCATGGATTTAGTTACAGAGAAATCGGACAAAAGTTGGGTGTAGCGAAAAGTACAATTAGGTTCTGGTGCATAAATGTTCTTTTAAGCCCCGCAGATCGAAAACGACTTTATACAAGACAAGTTTTGCTTTTATCCAGAGGGCCTAATAGCCAAAAAGAGAGAAGGGAAAGGGAAATAGCGAAAATTATTGAAGAAGCGGAAAAAGAAATTAAAATTCCTCTTTCTTTCGAAACTTACCGACTTATAGGTGCTTTTCTCTATTGGTCGGAAGGAAGTAAGACAAATGGTTTTTCTTTTTCTAATTCCGACCCTCATTTTGTACTTTTCGTGACAAGGTGGCTTAAAAGAGTATTGGGAATTTCTCCCGGAAATTTAAAGGCCTGGCTTAATATTTATCCACAACAAAATGATTTAGAAATAAAACGGTTTTGGTCAGAATTAACTGGAATTCCATTCGAAAATTTTGGTAAAAGTTTCACTAAGCCTCCCAACAAAGGATTTAAAAAAAATAACCTTTATTATGGAACAATAAAAATCAAGGTTCCGAAAGGAACTGATATGCGCTATCGAGTTTTTGGTTGGATAAAAACAGTTTTGAAAGATATAGCGCCGGAAGTAGAATTAAAACAAAAGGAGTGGAAATCATTAAAAGAAACTCCTCGACCAGTAAATATACAAGAGAAAATTGAAGTTTAACGCCCCCATAGCTCAATTGGTAGAGCAGAAAGCTCTTAACTTTAAGGTTCCAGGTCCGAGTCCTGGTGGGGGCACTATAGAAATTCAAAATGCAAAATGCAAAATTAAAGTAAGGGGCTTACTTTTTTTTATTTAAAGAGGTGATATAATGAAATCAGCAAAATATGCTTACGCCTGAAGAAAAGACAAAAATAATTGAAAAATATAAGCTCCATGAGTTAGATACCGGGTCGCCTGAGGTTCAGATTGCTCTTTTGACTGAAGAAATTAAAAGATTGCTTCTCCACCTGAAGAGCCACCCCAAGGATTTCCATTCAAAAAGAGGGTTATTAAAAATGGTGGGGAAAAGAAGAAAGTTTTTGGCTTATTTAAAAAAAGAAGATACCAGAAGATATAATAGTATTGCCAAAAAAATTGGTATTAAAAAGTGACATGGTAATTAAACATATTGGGCAAAGAGTGGCACTACTGATTGACGTTCAAAACTTGTACCATTCAGCAAAAAATCTCTACGGTGCTCGGGTTAATTTCGGAGCTATTTTAAAATTGGCCGTGGCTCAAAGAAGTTTAATTCGGGCTTTCGCCTACGTCGTTCGAACAAAAACCGGGGAAGAAAGACCATTTTTTGATGCCCTAATCAAGTTAGGAATTGAAACCAGGGTCAGAGACCTCCAGGAATTTTACGGCGGTTTAAAAAAAGCCGATTGGGATGTGGGAATAACTATTGATGCCATCCGTATTGCTCCGAGTGTTGATACAATTGTTCTGGCTTCGGGAGATGGCGACTTTCTTCAGTTAGTTGAATATTTGAAAAATCAGGGAAAAAGAGTAGAAGTCATCGCCTTTGGGAGATCGGCTTCCAGCAAATTAAAAGAGGTGGCTGATGAATTTATTGATTTAGAAGAAAATCCAGAAAAATATTTATTGAAAAAATGAACGAAACTTTTAAATTAGAACTTGGCGGAAGAGAATTAAAAATAGAAATAAAAAATTTAGCTGAGATGGCAACCGGCAGCTGTTTGGTCCAATACGGAGATACTTTAGTCCTATCGACGGTGGTAATCTCAGACCAAGAACGAGAAGGAATAGATTTTTTTCCTCTGACCGTTGATTACGAAGAGAGATATTATGCGGCTGGGAAAATTTTGGGTTCCCGTTATATCAGAAGAGAAAGCCGACCTTCAGATGAGGCAATTTTGACTTCGAGATTAATTGACC
>PETJ01000029.1 GCA_002781125.1 Candidatus Nealsonbacteria bacterium CG01_land_8_20_14_3_00_12
CAAAATTAAAAAAAGAGAAGGAGAAATGGCTCAGCCGATGCTACAAGATACGGTTATTATTCTTTTGCCAGCAGCCCCATTTGAAATAGAAGCGGATATTTATGAAGAGGATATCGTCAAGATTAATATTGATAACCCGGTGGATATTTCTTTAGTTGCCTTACCGGAAAAGATTTTTAAAGGAAAAGTGATTTCCATTGACCCAGCTCAAAAATTGATTGAAGGAGTAGTTTATTATGAAACAACCATTAATTTTGATGAAATACCCGATGGAATTAAACCAGGAATGACTGCCGATTTAGTTATTAAAACTGCTTCAAGGGAAAATACCTTAATTATTCCGGAAGAGGCAATCCAAAAAAAGGATGACAAAACCATAGTTGAAGTTTTTAAAGAGGGAAATATTGAGGATAGAGAAATAGAAGTAGGTCTCTTTGGCAGCAATGACATGGTCCAAGTTCTTTCCGGGCTTGAGGAAGGAGAAAAATTAATCTTACGCTAAATGGCCGAGCCAGTTATCAAATTAGAAAATGTTTGGAAGATTTATCAGTTAGGCAAGGTAGAACTTGTAGCTTTAAAAGGAATAAACCTGGAGGTTGCTCCAGGTGCTTTTGTTAGTATTATGGGTCCCTCCGGCTCTGGAAAATCTACTATTTTAAACATGATAGGTTGTTTAGATTTTCCAACTCAAGGAAAAGTGTTTTTAAAAGGGGAAGATATTTCTTTACTAACTGAAAACCAATTGTCCCAACTTAGAGGAAAAACCATTGGTTTTGTTTTCCAGGAATTTAATTTATTACCCAATCTTTCAGCTTTAGAAAACGTGATGCTGCCAATGATTTTTCAAGGAATGTCTGAAGAAGAGCGAAGAGAAAGAGCAAAAGCGCTTTTAACCTCAATGGGATTAGGAGAAAGAATTTTTCATCAATCCCCCGAACTTTCAGCTGGTGAACGTCAGAGAGTAGCCATTGCCCGGGCTTTCGCTAATAACCCAGAGCTGGTGATTGCCGATGAACCCACCGGAAATTTAGATTCGGTTACTGGTAAAAAAATCATGGAGATTTTAACAGATTTTCACAAAAAGGAGGGCAAAACCATAATCGTCGTTACTCATGATCCAAATATTGCTAATTATAGTGAGGAAATAATTAATATCAAAGATGGCCAAATTATTGCTAATCATTTAACAGCTTCAAAAGTTTTATGGCAGAGGTGAAAGAATATTTTCATATTGCTATAAGAAATCTCAGGACCAGGTCTCTGAGGAGTTGGCTAACCATTTTGGGTATCGTCATCGGAGTATTTTTAATAATCTCGTTGCTCTCTTTGTCGGAAGGAATCAAACAGACCATCAACCAGCAATTAAGGTCTCTGGGAGGCGAGATGATTTTTGTCATGCCGGGCGACATTTCCAACATTATGGCAATGTTTACCAGCGGAGCCAAGTTGGAGAAAGAGGACATTGGGGCCATTGAGAGGACGCGGGGAGTGGAAACCGTTTTAACCATGTCTTACCAGTCCTTGGTCGCCAGATACGGCCAGGAGGGCAAAATGGTTTTCATGAGCGGTTTGTCCTGGGAAAAGGGAATAGAAATCATGGAGAGATTCCAGGGTTGGAGCTTGAAACAAGGGGAATGGCCCACTCCCGGCAAAAGAGAAATTCTCATCGGTAAACAGGTGGAAACTGAGATTTTTGAAAAACCGGTAAAAGTGGGCAGCGAGATTGTAATAAAAGGAAAAAGGTTCAAGGTGGTTGGCATTTTGAATTCTCTGGGGAGTAAGCAGGACGATTCCTCGCTCTACTTGGATTTGTCTCTTTATCAGGATTTGACCGGAGAAAAAAGAGGTGCGGCTCAAATGGCCATGGTAAAAGTCAGAGACGGGAGCGACGTGAACAAGGTGGCGGAAGACATTAAAGAAAACCTTTCGGAAACCAGAAAAAGGAGGATCGGGACGGATGTGGCGGATTTCAGCGTAATAACTTCGGAAAAGATGGGTGATATTGCCGGTAGCATCATGGCTGTGATTCAGTTTGCCATAATAGCCTTTGCCGGCATTGCCATCGTTGTCGGTGGAATCGGAATAATGAATACCATGTTTACTTCCATTCGGGAAAGAACCAGGGAAATCGGAATTATGAAAGCCGTCGGCGCCAGGAATTCAGCGGTCTTGATCATCTTCCTTTTCGAGGCCGGCATCATCGGTTTTGCCGGCGGAATCGGCGGAACGTTTCTGGGAGCGGGCTTGGCTAAAGCGATTGAAATGTACGGCCAGGTGCACCCTCTGTTTTATTTTTCTGCTTCCATCACTCCGGGGTTAATCGTTTTCGGTCTGGTCTTTTCTTTTTTGGTCGGTTGTCTCTCCGGTTTCTTTCCGGCTAGAAGAGCGGCTAATCTTAAACCGGTCGAGGCTTTAAGAAGATACGAGTAAAAATGGCTATTTTAAAAATTAAAAAATATCCTGACCCGATTTTGAGAAAAAAATGTCAGGAAGTAAAAGAAGTAACCGAGGAGATAAAAAATCTTGGCTGGGATATGGTAGAAACTATGACTGAAAATCAGGGGATTGGCCTATCTGCTCCTCAGGTTGGAGAGTTAAAGAGAATCATTGTAGTTCATCCTATAAAAGAGCGGTCTCCCAAAGAAAAAACTCTAAGAAGCCCGCAAATTTTCATTAATCCAAAAATTACAGAAAAGAGCAAAGAAACCGAAATTGATGAAGAAGGTTGTTTAAGTTTCCCTGGACTTTTTTTGAAAATAAAAAGGAGAAAAGCAGTGAAAATCGCAGCATTAAATGAAAGAGGAGAAAAAATTCAAGTTCGAGCCGAAGGTCTTCCGGCTCGAATTTTCCAACATGAAATTGATCACTTAGATGGAATTTTATTCATCGATAGATTAAGTTTTTGGCAAAAATTTAAGTTGAAACCATGAATTTAATTGATTCTTTAATTGGAGGAGGCTGGTTAAAAACTCCGAGAATAATTGAGGCTTTTAGGAGAATTAAAAGGGTTGATTTTTTACCCAAAGATCTTGAAGATTTGGCTGAGTTAAATGAAGCTCTACCAATTGGTTACGGTCAGACAATTTCTCAACCCCTGGTGGTTGCTTTTATGCTGGAGCAATTGGAGCCAAAAGAAGGAGATAAAATTTTGGATATCGGCTCTGGCTCGGGATGGACAAGCGCTCTTCTTGGAGAAATAGTTGGAAAGAAAGGAAGGGTAATAGCCATTGATATAATCCCTGAATTAGTGGAATTTGGGAAAAATAATGTGGCTAAATACAATTTTATAGAGAAGGGGATAGTTGAATTTATTTGTGCCGATGGCTCAAAAGGTTATAAAAAAGAAGCTCCTTACGATGGGATCTTAGTTTCAGCCGCCGCTCAAACCGAGGTTCCCCGGGCCTGGAAAGAACAATTAAAAATCGGCGGTAGAATTGTTACTCCCATTGGTTCTTCAATCTGGCTTTTTACCAAAAAATCCGAAAGCAAATTTGAAGAAATAGAATATCCCGGCTTTGCCTTTGTCCCCCTTATCTCAAAATAAAAATGGTCAAGAACAGTTCTTGACCAAATTCGATGCGTAAGTTTTTCTTTTTTATAATTCTTTTACTTTTTCTTGGGATTTTTCTTTGGCAAGGAATTTTCCTACCAAAGGATTCTAGCGTGGTTGAGAAGAAATTGTTTTTAATCGAAAAAGGACAAAGTCTTTTTCAAATTGCTGAAAATTTAGAAAAGGAAAGTTTAATTAAAAATAGATTTTTCTTTGATTTTTACGTATTGATAAGAGGAGCTCAAAATAAACTTCAAGCAGGGGAATATTCTTTGAGTCCATCAATGAATATTACCGAGATTGCCAAAAAAATTATTTCTGGTGAAGTGGCAAAAATAGTAGTGACGATACCAGAAGGTTTTACCGTAAAACAAATTGAAGAGCGATTAGGGCTAAAACTCCCGGGAGAAAACTTAGAAGGATTTTTATTCCTCGATATCTATCAATTTCCCCCGAGAGTAAGCGGTGCGGAAGTGGTT
>PETJ01000045.1:0-124 GCA_002781125.1 Candidatus Nealsonbacteria bacterium CG01_land_8_20_14_3_00_12
AGAGGATTTTAAAGGTAAAAACATATTCAAAGAAGAAGGTAAAATTATTAGAAAGCAATTAGATTTTCAGGAATTAAATGTAAACACTTTAACTAATCTCAATCCCCGCTACACTTTTGATAAT
>PETJ01000045.1:186-3261 GCA_002781125.1 Candidatus Nealsonbacteria bacterium CG01_land_8_20_14_3_00_12
TGGAAAGAAATATAATCCGCTGTTTATTTACGGAGGAGTGGGACTTGGTAAAACCCATTTAATTCAAGCCATAGGCAATCAAGTAAAAAAAGAGAATCAAGTTAAAAAAGTAAAATATGTCACTTCAGAAAGGTTCACTTCAGAAGTTATTTCTGCTCTAAGATCAGGATCTTTGAGGCCTAATGACATTGACGATTTTAAAAAACGCTGGCGGGAAATTGATTTATTAATAATTGACGATATTCAATTTTTGGCGGGAAAGGAAAAAACCCAAGAAGAATTTTTTTACACTTTTAATGCTTTATATGATGCTGGTAAACAAATAGTTTTGTCGTCGGATAGGCCGCCGAAATCAATTCAAACTCTTGAAGAGCGGCTCCGCTCACGTTTTGAAGGCGGGATGATCGCCGATATTTCCTACCCCGACTTAGAAACCCGAATTGCCATCTTAAAATCAAAGGCGGGCGAAAAAAGCGTTGTATTATCTGATGAAGTATTTGAATACATTGCTCAAAATATTAAAAAGAATGTTAGAGAACTGGAAGGGGCTTTAAATCGTCTAATAGCCGCCAACAATCAGTTAAACCAAAAAGAATTAAATTTAAATGACGTTAAAAAGATTTTAAATTCAATTTTAAACACACCAAAAAAGAGCACTACTTTAAAAAATATTATTAAGGCTGTGGCTGAATTTTATGATGTTAGTGAAAAAGAATTATTAGAGCGTTCGAGAAAAAAAGAAATAGTTAAACCTCGCCAGGTAATTATGTACTTACTGCGGGAAGAATTAAAAAGTTCCTTTCCTTTTATAGGCCTTAAAATTGGCGGCCGCGATCACACTACGGCAATTCATGCTTGTGAAAAAATAAGAAAAGAAATAGAATTGGATTCTAATTTAAACGATGAAATAAATTTAATAAAAGAAAAACTTTATTTAATTTAGTTTTTAGTTGTGGAAAAACCCAGGATTAATCGGGGGACTAATGGTTGTTAAAAAGTTTATAAATAATCAACTAAAATAAATCACAAAAAAAATAACCACAAAATATTTATAGATTATCAACAAATTTATTAACATTTTAATTTTAAAATAACGGCTTAAATTAATAATAATTAAAGTCTTTCCACAGATTTTAAAGTCATTAATAATAAAAATAAGTTGTTATAAAAATAATACTAATAATATATTCAAATGAATATCATCTGTATACAAGAAAATTTAAAAGAAAATCTTGATAACGCTTTAAGAATTATAAAATATAATTCTACTTTACCTATTTTAAATAATTTTTTACTCACCACCGATAAAGGAAGATTAAAAATTTCTTCAACCGATTTAGAAATCGGCTTTACCTCATGGGTATCTTCAAAGATTTTAAAAGATGGCAGTATTACGGTGCCGGCTCAACTTCTAAGCCAATTTGTTAACAATCTTCCGAATAAAAATATTAATCTTGAAGTTAAAGACCAGAAGCTTTATTTAAATTGTGATAATATTAAAGCCTCTATTAATGGTTTAAATTCTGATGATTTTCCTATTATTCCTAAAATTAAAAATGTTTCCACTTTAATAATTAATTCTAAAATTTTAAAAGAAGCATTAAGTAATGTTATTAATTCAGCAGCTCTCTCTAATAGCAGACCAGAGATATCAAGTATTTATCTAAGAATTGAACCGGATCAAATAAAATTTATAACAACCGACAGTTTTCGCTTGGCGCACAAAACTTTATTCTTAACGTCCGAAGATTTAAAAAATAAAATAAAAATTAATTATCAAAAATCCCAAAATATTATTATTCCTTTGAGGACGGCTGGTGAAATTTTAAGAATTTTAGGGGATAAAAATATTGATGTTAGTATTAATATTGATCAAAATCAGATTTTATTTGACCTTGGTGACACCCATTTAATTTCAAGGTTGATAGAAGGCAATTATCCGGATTACAAAGCTATTATTCCCAAATCATTTGAAACCAAGTGTTATCTTTCAAGGAATAGTTTAGAAGAAGCCGTAAAGTTATCAGGCTGTTTTTCTTCGAGATTAAATGAAGTGGCGTTAAAAACAAACAGTAGTAAATCTTATCTTGAAGTTTTTTCAAATAATAATGAGGTTGGCAACCATCAGACAAAAATTAATTCGGAAATCAAAGGCGAAGACGTTAATATAACTTTTAATTGGCGCTATCTTTTAGATGGATTAAAAAATATAAACAATGAGGAGATTGTTTTAGAGTTTAATGGAGATCAGAAACCAGCGGTTATTAAACCAGTTAAAAGCGCTGATTTTTTCTATATTCTAATGCCGATTAAAAACACGTAATAATATCGAAAACATCACTATTGGTTGTAATCTTTGGGGAGTTGATTGTAAGTGGTTGGAAAATTATTTTACAGCCAATTCTGAAGAGCCGTTTCCCAATTTTTAAATTGAGGGTCCGAGTCGGGTTTTTCCGGCGGCGCCCCTTGGGGGTCATCTTTATTTAGCCAATATAAGATTTCATGAATTTGGCGTTGGCCGTTAAGGATTGGCTTATCAGTTATGATCGGATCGGGTTTATTAAAAGTTTCAATTGGCGCATCTTTTAATGCCTGGGTCATAAAGTCGTGCCAAATTGGGCCGGCAGCCATAACACCCGCCCCTCCTTTTTCTATAGGAGTGTTGTCATTATTACCAGTCCAAACGCCGGCCACTAGCGACGGTGTGTAGCCGATAACCCAAGCGTCTTTAGCTTTTGTTTCATCATTAGGGTCTTGGGAGGTCCCGGTTTTTGCGGCCGCCGGCCTATCACCCAATAAAAGCGGGCTATGCAATCCAAACACTGGGGCCCGGGCATTATTGTCGGATAAAATATCATTAATTTCTCTCGCCACTTGCTCACTTAACACTTTTTGGCCCTGGTCTTTATATTCTTCTAAAATGCGCCCATTACCATCTTCAACTTTTAAAATACCAATTGTTTCCCTTTTAACACCTTCTTGGCTAAAAACGCCAAAAGCGGAAACTATATCCAGTAATTTGACTTCAGCGGCTCCTAAAACTAAAGAGAGACCGTAGCGGGAGCGGTCTTTTAG
>PETJ01000045.1:3493-3876 GCA_002781125.1 Candidatus Nealsonbacteria bacterium CG01_land_8_20_14_3_00_12
ATTATCGTGTCTGGCGTGTAACCATTGTTTATTGCCGTGGCGTAGACAAAAGGTTTGAAAGATGAACCCGGCTGTCTCAATCTTGTAGCAATATTAACATTGGGTTCGAATTGGCAGTTTTTCCCCGGTTCACAACCCTTTGGTTCCGGATTACCCCAGTAGTTTTTTGAGCCGACCATGGCGAGAATCTGGCCGGTTTTTGGATCTATTGCCACCAAAGCGGCGTTTTTAGTGTTGTAAATTTCATTGCGCTTGGCGCCATCTTCAACTACTGTTTCAGCAATTTTTTGGAGGTCTAAATTTATGGTGGTCATGACTTTGAGCCCGCCTTTTTCAACAAAATCCTCGCCGTATTTTTCATTTAAATAGTCACGGATGAAAAA
>PETJ01000065.1 GCA_002781125.1 Candidatus Nealsonbacteria bacterium CG01_land_8_20_14_3_00_12
TCTTTTTCTTCTTAGCCATACCCGGTAGTAGAAATTCGACTAAACTCCGTTTATTATCACTGCCGCGGCAGTGGTCGAATTTTCACTACCGGGCATATATTTGTCTCTTCAATTTCAATTTTACTCTCTCAAAAATTCTTGTCAAGAGGTTCAAGGGGTCAAGGAATTTCTTGGATTCTAAGAATGTTTGTTCTGCCTAGCGTCCCCCAATCTTCAGCATAAATAAGAATTACTTTTTCTCCTTTTTTTATCCGGCCAGTCTTTTTAATCTCAACTAAAATTTTCTCTATATCCTTAGGAGTTCTTTTCCGGTAAATATTACCCTCTCCCCCTTCAAAATAAAGAGGAATAACTCCGTAAACTAAGCAGAGCCTGTCTCTTAGTTTTTTATCTTGGGTTAAAGCAAAAATAGGTAAGTTTGGTCTTAAACGAGCTAACATCTGGCAGGTTAAACCTCCTTCAGTTAAAACTATAAAGGCTTTGACTTTTTCTTTTTGGCAGAATGGACTCATCCAAAGTTGATAAGCCGAATAACAGAGGGCGGCTGTTTGATTGCGGAAATCGAAGTTGAAGCCGGAAATTGGTGGTCTTTTCTCTTCCCAAAAGCGACATACTCTTTCCATAACTGAAACCGCTCCAATCGGATATTTGCCTGTCGCCGTTTCGGCTGAAAGCATGACTGCGTCAGTGTAGTCTAAGATAGCATTAGCCACATCAGAAACTTCGGCTCGGGTGGGAGAAGAATTATTAACCATTGATTCTAACATTTGGGTAGCAGTAATGACTGGTTTCCCTCTTTCAACACAGCGCCTAATTATCTTTTTTTGGTAATAAGGAACCTCTTCAAATGGGATTTCTTTCCCGAGGTCTCCCCTGGCAATCATGATGCCCGCAGTTACATCAAGGATTTCTTCAAAATTTTCCAGGGCCTGCCTGGTTTCTATTTTAGCTAAGATTTTGGCTGATAAAGAAAATTTTTTAGCTTGTTTTTTAAAGAATTCAATATCTTTTCTATTTCTGACAAAAGAAATGGCTAAAAAATCGGCATTGTGTTTAGCGGCGAGAGATAATCCCTTTAAATTTTCAGCCAAAAGTGTTGAAAGGGAGATTTTTCGATCCGCCCCAGGAAGGTCTAAAAGAATAGCTACTGGTTGGCGAGTTATTCTGGCAGCTTCCTTAGTTTTTTGAATTAAAGCGCTATGCCAACGATGAGTATTATATTTTAAGTTAAAACGAAAAATGCTCGCTCCAGTTTTAATAAGCGAGCGAAGAGTTTCTCTTTCTTCAACAGCCGGACCAACTGTAATGACAATTTTAGTTAGAGCCATAATGATTTGAGCCAGCGGTCGGATTTGCACCGACAACAATTTTGTCATTTGGGAATGGGCTATTTTTATATTCCCAATTTTTTATGAATTGCGAATATTTCTTTTCTAATTCTAAATAATCTTTCTTTAAAAGTAAGATTAAATTTATGTTGGGATAAAGTTTTCTAAATTTTCTATCCCTAATTTTTGAATATTTCCAAAGAAAATTTTTAACTTCTATAAAAACATTGTGGTCAGGTAAATAAAAATCTGGAGTATAATTTTGTGAACCCAAATCAAATGTTCTCGGTTGATACATCCATTTAATGCCTAAATAATTAAATAAGCGTGCAACATTTGCTTCCCAACGGCTATAAAAATAGATTGTTCTACTAATATCTTTTCGGATACCTGCTTTTCCCCTAGCTGCTCTTGGTGAGGTAGGTCTTCCTCCCACAACTTCCATTGTACACTCATTGCTACAAAATTTTCTTTTCATCCAGCGTTCCCTTAAAAACACTTTTCCGCAATGAGGATTTGCACATATGGTCTTTACTCGAGGTACTTTTATAACTCCCTTAAATGGGCTTTTTATTCCTCTTCTCTTTCTTCCTTTTAATGATTCCGCTATCTTTAATTTGGTTTCTATAGATGGAGGTTCTCTCTTTGTACTATTAAATAGAGCCGCACAACTTTTACTACAATAGATTTTTGGATTGCTTGGAATAACCTCAAAAGTTTTTCCACATCCTTTTCTAGCACACATTCTTTTTTCTCGTTTATAATGAAAATTAAAAAGGCCTTTCCTCCAATTCTCTTTCATTATCGTACTCTGTTTTTCTTTGTAGTCTTTAGATTGATAAAAATCGTGGTTCACTAGATTAATCTTAATAGCCGCCTGCAGGAATCGAACCCGCATCTGTGGTTTACAAAACCACTGCTTTACCACTAAGCTAAGGCGGCTTATTTCTCTTTAGTTGATTTTTTTATTTCTTCCCAATAATTATCGTTTTCCTCAATTTTCTTTTTCTGAGTTCTTTCTCTCAATTTTTGGAGCCAGCCGCCAATTTTATTTTCTGATTTTAGGCTTAAAATTCTAATTTTTGAAAGGATTTGTTGTAAAAAGATTTCGTAGGAAAAAGATTTCAAGGGATTCAAAATTTTAATTTTTTCTTTTAATTTCAAAAACAATTTTCTCTCTTCTTTCTGAGGTAAAATTTCTGGCAATTCAACTAAAACGGGAATTTTCCTAAACACAATTACCCCTATTCCAATCAGGCTACCGAAGAAAATTATTAGAGCTATAATTTCATAACTCATACCTAACAAATCTTTTTATTGCAATATTTTCGCCAAGTTTGGCAATATATTCTTGAACTAAATCTTTAATGGTCCTATTTTCATCTCTTATCCAGGGTTGCTGAAAAAGTGGAATTTCATCCCTCATGGCTGCGATTTGTAAGCACAGCTCGTGAGCCAAATTCTGAAAATCTTGGGATTCAGCAACAAAGTCTGTTTCACAGTTTAATTCTAAAAGTACCCCAATTTTTTTATTGGGATGGATATAGCTGGCAACAATTCCTTCTCTCATTTCTCTCTCAGCTTTTTTCTTAGCCCATTCTTTCCCTCGCTTTCTTAAAATTTCTTTCGCTATTTTTAAATTTCCTTTAGCTTCTTCTAATGCTTTTTTACATTCGCTAACCGAAACCTCAGTTTCTTCTCTTAGTTTTTTAATTTGATCGGTATTGATCATTTTTTGACTTTTTTAATCACTTCTTTAACCTTGTCTAATATATATTTTACCGAACTGATGGCATCGTCATTGGCCGGGATGGGGAAATCAGCCAAAGTGGGATCGCAATTGGTATCTGAAATTCCAATCACTTTTATTCCTTTCATCCTGGCTTCCTTTACTGCCAAATCATCTTTTTTCATATCTAAAACAAAAATGGCATCGGGTAATCTTTCTAAATTTTTTATCCCGCCAAATTTAAACTCGAAGTCTTTTAGCTCTTGATCAATTTTTGCCCTCTCTTTTTTAGTGTATTTTTCTAACTCTCCTCCGGCTTTTTTCTTTTCCAAATCTTTAAAATATTCTATTCTATTTTTGATGGTTTCGAAATTAGTAAAGGTGCCCCCAAGCCATCTCTCATTAACATAAGGTAAACCGCATTCTGTGGCAACGTTTTTTATCAATTCTTTCGCTTGAATTTTTGTCCCTACCAAAAGCAAGATTTTATTTTCAGAAATTAATTCTTGAATAAATTTCAAGGCTTCTTTGAATTTTTCCTTTGTCTTTTCTAAATCAATAATGTGAACCGAATTTCTTATGCCATACAAGAAAGGAGCCATTTTGGGATGAATTCTCGAAGTCCGATGACCAAAGTGAACACCCAACTGAGCCATCTCCTCAGGATTAATATTAAAATCTCCTAATTTTGCCTGCCCCGTAGGAAGCTTGCTTCCCTTCGGGGTTTTTCTTTTGGTTTCGACCATAAGAAAAATATACCATTATTTTAT
>PETJ01000023.1 GCA_002781125.1 Candidatus Nealsonbacteria bacterium CG01_land_8_20_14_3_00_12
TTACTTATAAATTAAATTTATTTGTGTAAGGAAAAAACTATGGCAAAAAAATTGTTCGTTGGTGGGATGTCTTACGAAACCACCGAAAACACTTTGAAAGAGACCTTCTCGAAGGCCGGAACTGTTGAATCAGCGACTATTATCGTTGACAAGATTTCCGGTCGTTCCAAAGGGTTTGGTTTTGTCGAAATGTCGTCCGAAGAAGAAGCTCAGAAGGCGATTGAAATGTTTAACGGCAAGGAACTTGACGGACGAAACATAACGGTGAACGAAGCTCGCCCTATGGAGTCTCGGCCGCGACAAGGCGGATTCCGGCGCGATGATCGAGGGTTTGGTGGCGATCGCAGAAGAAGCTGGTAGTCGAAACGTCAAAAAATCGCCGAAGGGGCGATTTTTTGATAGAATTAAAAAATGGCGATAGTAAAAAAGAAAAAGGTCGTTGTTGGTGGAACCTTTGATATATTACACGAGGGACATAAAGCATTATTGAGAAAAGCTTATGAGTTAGGTGAAGTGTTGATTGGTTTAACTTCCGATGCTATGGCTAGAAAACGAAAGAGAAGAAAAATTGAAGATTTTAAATGCAGAAAAAAAGAATTAGAAAGCTTTATTAAAAAGGAATTTAATATTAAACCGAAAATTGTGAAAATTGAAGATAAATTCGGACCTACCCTGGAAGAGGACTTCGATTATATTGTGGTTTCTCCTGAAACTTATAAGACAGCCTTACTTATCAACAAAGAGCGCCAAAAAAGAAATAAAAAACCGATAAAAATTGTCAAAATAAATTTTGCTTTAGCCAGAGATAAAAAGCCAATTTTTTCCACGAGAATATTAAAAGGAGAAATAGATAGAGATGGCAACTTATTAAGATAAAATGTCAAAGAGTCGCCAGAAGGGCGATTTTTTGATAGAATAGAAAAGTAAAAAGGTCGCTTAAAAATATTTAAATTTTAAGAAATATGCGAGGATTTATTACAAACATTGAAAAGGATACCGAAAATAATAATTTTTTCAGAAAGGTAATTTTTACGGCAAAACACAGTCAGTTGGTTTTAATGAGTTTAAAGCCGGGTGAAGAAATTGGCGAAGAGGTTCATAATAATCTGGATCAGTTTTTCAGATTTGAAGAAGGAAAAGGAAAGGTAGTTATTGAAAGAGAAGAATTTCGGGTTGAAGACGGTTTTGCGATTGTCATACCAGCCGGAACAAAACACAATGTCATTAATACTTCTTTGACCGAACCCTTAAATCTTTACACGATTTATTCTCCCCCTAATCACAAAGACGGCACAATTCATAAAACCAAGGAGGAAGCAGAATCATCAGAAGAGCATTTTGACGGAAAGACGAGTTTTTAAACAATGCAATATTATGAGTAAAAAAATATTTATTTTTTTATCCGTCTTTATTATTCTGGTAGGACTTACGGTATATTTTGGAGTTTGGAATTCTTTGAAGAGTCAAAAAGTTTTTCTTTATTATTATAATTCTGAAAATGATAAAGACGAAGAAGGAAATATAATGTGTTCGAGAAAAGGATTGGCGCCGGTAGAAAGAGAAATTCCTTTATCAAAAACTCCTATTCAGGACACCGTTAAGCTTTTGATTGAGGGTAAATTAACCGAGGAGGAAAAAGCCAAAGGAATTACCACTGAATATCCTTTAGAAGGTTTTAAACTCTTGGAGGCCAATTTGAAAGACGGAATTCTTACTTTTAAATTTGAAGATTTATTTAATAAAACTGGCGGCGGAGCTTGTCGGGTAGGTATTTTATGGTTTCAAATTGAAGCCACTGCCAAACAATTTCCAGAAGTCAAAGAGGTTCACTTTTTCCCTGAAGAACTCTTTCAACCTTAAAGGTCGAGGAAATAATTAGAAAAATAAACCCATGGAGCAAATTTAACATGAAAGGAACCAAAAAACATTCTCAAAAAAGGGTTTTTAGAAAGAAGACAGCTTATCTTCCCAAAACCAAGTTTAGAGTAAGGAGCGTAGCTTCGAGATTGGAACATCGGAGAGTTGAAGGTAAAAGAAACAAATAAAGATTCAGGAGAAATAAATTTATGCTAAAAAAAGTAATTCTGGTTGATGAAAAAGATAGGGAAATTGGATGGGAAGAAAAAATAAAAGTCCATAAAGATGGTAAGCTTCATCGGGCTTTTTCAATTTTTATTTTCAATTCAAAGGGCGAGATACTTTTGCAAAAAAGAGCTGAAACAAAATATCATTCGCCGGGCCTTTGGACAAATACTTGCTGCTCTCATCCAACGCCTGGTAAAAATCTTATCGACGAGGCAACAAGAAGATTAAAAGAAGAAATGGGAATTGAATCTAATTTGAGAGAAATTTTCAGTTTTATTTACAAATCAAATTGGGGCGATTTAACAGAATATGAATTTGACCATGTATTTGTCGGAAAATTCGATGGGACTCCGGCATTGAATAAGGAGGAAGCCGAAGATTGGAAATGGATAAAGCCTGAGGAATTAAAAAGAGATATAAAAGAAAATCCTGAAAAATATACTTATTGGTTTAAACTAATTTTAGATAGGGTGCTCAAGATAGAAAAATACAGAATCGCCAGAGGGGCGATTTTTTGGTAGAATAGAAATGCGATGATTAAATTAAAACCATTTCGGCAGACGCCGGGGCTTTGTGGGCCGGCTTCTTTAAAGATGGTTTTTGATTATTATGGAGTTCAGGTTTCGGAAGCCGAGATTTCTAAAATTACCGGCGCTTCAAAAGAAAAAGGCGTTTCAAAAGAAGGTTTAATTAAAGCAGCAAAACATTTTGGATTTCAGGTGTTTTCAAAAGAAAAGAGTACGCTTTCTGATTTAAAATATTTTATCAAAAGAAAAATTCCAGTTATTGTTGATTGGTTTTTTGAAGACGAGGGCCATTATTCGGTTGTTGTAGATATCGATAAAAATAATATTGTCTTCAGGGACCCCTCTTTTAAGAGTTTGAGAAAAATGCCGATTGAAAAATTTTTAAGAGTCTGGTTTGATTTTCCAGGAAAATATATTCGAGAGTCAAAGGAATTGATTTTGAGGCGGATTTTAGTTATCACCCTATTTAAATTAAAAAAATGATTTTTGTTTATTCAACTTTTCCAAGCAAAAAAGAGGCAAAAGAGATAGGGGAGAGGTTGGTGAAAAATAAATTAGCTGCTTGTGTTAATATTTTTCCAATTGAATCGATATATCATTGGCAGAAAAAAATCGTCAAAGACAGAGAATTTGCCACATTTATCAAAACGAAAAAGGAGAATTTTAAAAAGATTGAAAAATTTATTTTAAAGAATCATAGCTATGCCGCCCCTTGTATTTTAGAAATTCCAATTGGCCGAGTGACAAAAAAATTTTTAAAATGGCTTAATGAAAATTGTTGATTTTTTGAATTGCAAAATTGATGTCTCAAAAAGGGTTTTTATTCCCAGAATTGAAACTGAGTTTTGGATTAAAAAAGCAATAACAGAATTGAAAATTGAACACCCATTTCATGGGTACCCGAAATTGAAAATTTTAGACCTATTTGCTGGCTCGGGTTGCATTGGGATTGCTATTTTAAAAAATATTAAAAATAGCCAGGTGGATTTTGTTGATATTGACAAGAGAACAATTGAGCAGACTAAAATCAACTTGAAATTGAATAAAATCCTAAAAACGAGATATAGAATTTATAAATCAAATACCGAGCTTCCGAAGGAAGCGAAGGTAAAGATGAGAACTTTGTTCTCATCGCCTTTATTTGAGAAGCTTAAAAATAGAAAATACGATTA
>PETJ01000024.1 GCA_002781125.1 Candidatus Nealsonbacteria bacterium CG01_land_8_20_14_3_00_12
GCTTCGCCCCCGCTTAGGACTGGCCAGAAAAAATCCCGCTTTTGGCGAGATCCACCACTGCCCGCAAAAAGCGAGCCGGGGGAAATTTTAAAAGGTGTTACGCTTGCCATACCACCCGTATGCACAACGGAAAATATCCCCCTATCTTATACAATTTATTGACTCCTTTTGACTTTACCGTTATACTTTAAATAGCAAAGGTCAATTTAATTACAAAATTAAAATAATAGCAAAAAACATGAACAATAAACTCATAACAATCATTTTATTAAATATCGGATTATTTTTAATAACACCACTTTCCATATTAGCTGAAGAGGAAACTTTATTTCTGCCCGCAGACTGCTCAACCTATGGTATTTGGGATGCAGGAAATCAAACCTGTACCTTAACCCAAGATTTAACTAAAGCCGTAGAAATAACCGCTGACAACATTACTTTAGATTGTAACGGCCACAGTATAACTGGCCCCGGCTCTGGCCGGGGTATTTATCTAAACACCAAACAAGGAGTCATTATTAAAAAATGTCTGGTTAATAATTTCAATTTAGGAATTGATCTTTTTGATTCCTCAAATAACCAGATTACTGAAAGTGATATTTTCAATAACAATTTCTTTGGTTTTTCATTAATGTGCAGTTCAAACAATATTATTGCTGAGAACAGCATCTTTGAAAACGGAGAAATAGGTCTCTATTTAGCCTGTTTAATTCCCACCTCAAACAATCTTATATATCACAATAACTTCATAAATAATGAAGAGCAGATAGTAGATGAGGATTATCCTAATTCTTTTGATAACGGCTATCCCGCAGGAGGAAATTACTATGATGATTATGCGGGGATAGATTTGTACTCGGGCCCAGACCAAGAAGAACCCGGCCCTGATGGCATCGGCGACACTCCCTACGTCTTTGCCGGTGGCCAGGATAATTACCCCTTTATGGAAGAGAGCGGCTGGACGGTGCCAGTCAACCAACCTCCAACTTTCTTCAATCTCAACCAATACAAATCCGATATTCAGACCGAAATTGTGGAAGGCGGAATCACCACCGAATCAACAGTTGTTTTCAAGGCAACGGTCAGCGACCCCGATAATGACCAGGTTAAACTCCAAATCGAACTCAAAGAGTTCAATCAATCATTTAATGAAACAAGCCTTGTTGAATCAGGTTTTGTTTTATCCGGTCAACAAGCTCAAATTACAAGGTACGGCCTTGTTGAGGGCCAATACCACTGGCGGGCGAGAGCGGCTGATGCAAGAGGAGCCGTTTCAGATTGGCAGGAATTTGGAACAGCCGGGAATGTAGATTTTGAAGTAAAATTGGTACCGTTGTATACGCAGATTATCTCACCGTATCCCTCGATAGAAGAAACGGATTTATGGGATGATCTTCGTTATGGTACAGGTAATTATCCTGAGTGTAGAGATAGCCAACTCGGTTATTCTGCTATCCGTTCCTGCGGTTGTGCCATAACCTCTGAGGTAATGATTCTTCGTTTCCATGGCGTAACCACAGATGTTGATGGCAACGATGTTAATCCTCAAACTTTCAACGAATGGCTTACAAACAATAGTGGCTACTGGCCAGACGGAGGAGCAAAATGGGAAAAAATTCAAGAATACTCCAGAGATGAATTTGGTTTTGCTCGAGTTGTTTACGATGGCCCAGTAAATTACAAAGATAACGCCACTTTAGATTTGTATCTTAATGGGTTACTTCCAGTTATCTTGTATCAAAAAGTTTTAGTTCAAGGAGAATCTACTTCTCATTTCATTGTTGCCGACGGTAAATTAGCCACCACCCATACCATTAAAGATCCAGCTTGGTACAATACAAAATACTTGACTCAGGCAGTTGATTCTTATGTCCAGAATTACAACAATTATTTCTATGGACTGAGATTATTCCATCCTACTTTAGCTCTGCGTGGGGTGGACAGTATTTCTCTTAATCTTGCTTCACCGGCCGAACTTTTAGTTACTGATCCCCAAGGAAGGAAGTTAGGCAAAGATCCAATAAATGATATTGAATACAATGAAATCCCGGGCGGTTCTTATTATTTAGAAGGCATTGGTAATCCTTTTCCAGAGATACCAGCACCAACAAAAGAAAGCAAATTTATCTGGATCCCAGACCCATTAGAAGGAGAGTACAATATTCAAATCATTGGCACCGAGTTAGGAGAATATACCTTAGATTTCTTAGCTTACAACGAAGCTGGAGAATCTACTTCCGCTACCCTCAAGGGAGTCACAGACGCAGAAGTTACTTCCAATTACAGTGTGAACTATACCAGTATCCCCGGAGAAATAACCGAAATAGAGCGAGTTGTAACCATAGAAGACGCCGTCGGAGATGTAGAGATGTCTTATGAGCTCGGTTGGATAACAAAGAAATTTGTCAAAGATATACTCATTGTCAAACTAAAAGTAGCTCAGCTATTAGAAGAACAAAAGGAAAAACAATTAGAGCACTTTGATAAGTTGATAGAAAAAGCCAAAAATCCCATAGTAAGACAGGAGCTAGAAAAAGCCAAAGAGGAATACGAAAAAAGAATGAACAAGGTTATTACCAGAACTCTCGAGTTATTTATTAAAGAAGTGAGATTTTACACCAATAAAGGTTACATCACCGAAAAAGCTTTGGAACTCTTAATAGAAGATGCTCAATATATTATTGAGCATCTTTAAATTCTGTGAAAAGTTGGCTATATATCATCTTATTTCTTTTAATCATTGCCTTTGGGTTTTTAGGTTATTATTTTTTTCAGCCAGAGAACAAATCAGAAGAAACAAGCCATGGGCCCTGTTTATCTGCAAATGAATTTGCTGATTATCCGATTGATGAAAAATATGCTAAAGAAATTGGGGTGCCAAAGATGCCATTGACTATTTCTGTTAGAGATAAAACTACTAAAAAGGAAAAATTTAGTTTTCAGATCGAGAATATTAATCCTGAACATGTACATCCCTTAGAGATTCATAAATGTGGAGTATATGTTATTAAGATGATAAATTTCGATCCTAAAAAAACAAAGCAGGAACCTGGGTTTAAAAAAGAATTATGGGTTTATAGATACGATAAAGGTTATGATAAAATACTTACTTTTGCCGAAAAAGATAAATTGGGCGTTTATCATCTTTTTTATAATGATAATTTTCGTATCGATCCTACCGAGAATTATCTTGTTCTCGAGCAAAGTTATCTTGGTCAATCAGATTACGCCCTCGTTATCAAAGATTTAAAAACAAAAGAAGATGTTTTTGTTTTAACCCTTGATGATATTAAAAAAATCAACCCCGAAGTTCAATTAGGGAATTTCAATTTGGGTAAATTTATAAAAGATGGGAAATATCTTTGGGGCACTTTGTTTGTTGGCGCCTCCGATACTGCTTATTACCGCGTTGAGTTGGGTACTTGGAAAACAGAAATTTTTTCTCCACCACCTGATATTCCGAGCGGGGCCGAACGATCTACAAGTTTTGCTGGTTACGTTGTTTATGCTGATATAACATCTTTTACTGGTATTAAAGAAATTACTAAACAAATTGAAGAAGGGGCCAGAAAAGAGGGGAAAATGAAAAATTTGTGGATTTACAATCTCTTTACTAAAGAAAAATATAAAATTGCCTCAGCTGATCCCTCTTGGCGATTTAATCTGAAATGGATTTCTGATACCGAATTGGAATATTATCTACCATCGGGGGAAAGAGAGGTTTTTAATGTAGAAAAAAGATGAAAATTATCTCTTAAAATTTCCCCCGGCTCGCTTTTTGCGGGCAGTGGTGGATCTCGCCAAAAGCGGGATTTTTTCTGGCCAGTCCTAAGCGGGGGCGAAG
>PETJ01000008.1 GCA_002781125.1 Candidatus Nealsonbacteria bacterium CG01_land_8_20_14_3_00_12
CGTTCAACATTTTCATAACTTCATTTAAGAGTTGTTCTGCTTTATTATACTCTAAATTCTTTAATTTGGGAAGTCTTTTGCAAATCTCTAATTGAGTTTCCAATTCAGCTCCTGAACCATAACTAATATATAAAAATTGTAAAAACTCTTTAGAATAATTTCTTTTTTGTCCTTCAGCAATATTTGATGGTATGGCAATGACTGATCTTTGCATTTGAGCTACCAACCCATAAGTTTCTGATTTGGGAAATTTTTCAGTTAAGTTATAAATCTCGGTAACTAAATCCATTGATTTTTGCCAAACCGTTAAATTTTTGTAAGAATTTATTTGTTTCATAACTGAAACTATTCACTACCCACTACACACTACTCACTACCCACTACTCACTAATTAATAGCCTTTCAATTTTTTTAGAAAGCGGTGCTCTCTGACTTTCTCCAGGGATTTGGCTTCGATTTGGCGGATTCTTTCTCTGGTTACGCCAAAGACCTGACCCACCTCTTCCAGGGTATGAGTAATCCCGTCTTCTAATCCAAATCTCATTGATAGAATTTTTTGTTCTCTGGGAGTTAAATCAACCAAAATTTCTTTTAACCTTTCTCTGAGCAAAGTCCTGGCTGCCCCCAAAGATGGCGACGGCACTTTTTCATCTTCAATAAATTCAGCCAAAATGCTATCTTCCTCATCCTCGCCTACCGGAGTTTCCAGGGAAATGGTTTCTTGAGAAATTTTCATAATATGACGAACTTTATCCACTTCCAATCCCATTTCAGCAGCAATTTCTTCTGGCAGGGGTTCTCGGCCAAGAGTTTGTAAAAGCCGTCTCCTGGCCTGAGTGTATTTAGAAATGGTTTCAACCATGTGAACCGGGATTCTAATGGTTCTGGCCTGGTCAGCCAGGGCTCTAGTAATTGCCTGGCGAATCCACCAGGTGGCATAGGTTGAAAATTTATAACCCCTTCTCCAATCGAATTTTTCGACCGCTCTTCGAAGGCCGATATTTCCTTCTTGAATTAAATCGAGCAGGGTTAAATTCGGACTGCGACCGATATATCTTTTAGCAATCGAAACCACCAGTCTTAAATTAGCCCTCATTAATTTATTTTTGGCTTCCTCGTCTCCTTTCTCAATTCTTTTAGACAATTCCTTTTCTTCTTCAGCAGTGACAAAGGATAGGGCCCCAATTTCTTTTAAATACATCTGGATTGGGTCAATCCTTTCTGGGGTTACTCTCCTAAATTCTTTTTTGGTTAGCTTTTCTGTCTCCAGAAATTCTTTGGCTTCTTTTATTTCGATTCCTTCTTTTTCTAAATCGTCATAGAGTTTTTCTAAACCCTTAATATCTTTCTCCACCTCTGGGAAAAAAGCTAAAATTTCTGAAAAAGTAACAAAGCCCCGCTGTTTCCCTTTTCCAACTAATTGCTGAAATTTTTCTGGCCGAAAAACAGGGGCCCGCCTCCGTGGGAGGGTGGTGGGTGGGTGTCGTTTTGGCCTGCCTCGAGGAAGGCGAAACTTCCTTTTTTTTAAAGCAGGCCGGCGGCGGGTGGGTCGTAGTCTTTTTCTCTTGAGTTTAGGTTTTATTCTTAGCTTTTTCACCCTTTTTTTAATTTTCCTTTTTTTTGTTTTTACCATTTTTCTTTCGCGAACTCATTAAATTCCTGAGTTAATTTTTCGATTTTTTTTGAATCTTTTTCCTCTTCAGCTTTTTTAATTTCCTGAGAAATTTGGTCTAATTTATTTTTAACTCCAAGGTGCTGAATTTCTTTTAAACAATATTTTATTTCAGGTTCGATATCTTTTTCTTCAATTTCTTCAATTTCGGCTTTTAAAGCTAAGTAGTTAAAATAATCAATAGTTTCGGGGGATAATTTCTCGGTAGGGAAATTTTTATCTTTTTTCAAATTCATTAAAATTTCTTGCGTCTTTTGAGAAAAATAAGAATTTTCTTTCTCATCTATCAAATTGAGATTTTTATTACCCGTTTTCAAAATTAAAGTCAATAATCTTTCTTCCAAAAGCTCCTTTCTCGATTTTGGAGGAAGAGAAATTATTTCTTCGGGTTCTAGCCCATAAAGATTTTCTTCGAGTTTAACTTTTTTCAATTCTTCTCTCAGGTCTTCTTCCCTCACCCCTAAATCCTTGGCCAATCTTTGAATCCAGAAAGATTTTTCAATTTGATTTGGGATTCTTTTTAGAACGGGTAATAAAATTTTGGAAACTTCCTTTTTCCCTTCGGGAGTTTTTGGATCTCTTCCAGAAAAAGCTGATTCAAAATAAAAATCAAGAATTAATTTGGCATTTTCAATTGCCTTTTCCCACTCTTTTGGATTGAGAGAAATAACATCGGCGGCATCCTTGCCTTCGGGAAGACGAATAACCCTAATATCAAATCCCTGGATTTGAGCTAAATCGATTCCCCGCTTAGTGGCCGTGTCTCCAGCCACATCCATATCGAAACCCAAAATTAGATTATTAGAATATCGTCTTAAAATTTTTAACTGCTCGGGGGTTAAAGCAGTACCAGAGGTGGCCACCACATTTTGAGTCCCGGCCTGATGAGTCATAATTACGTCGGTGTAGCCCTCGACTAAAATACAACTATCTTTTTTCCGGATTTCCACTTTTGCTTTATCTAAACCGTACAAAATCCGGCTTTTATCATATAAAAGAGTGTTGGGAGTATTAACATATTTTGCTATCTCGGTTTTATCTTTTTCCTTAAAGATTCTGCCACCAAAACCGACAACCTGGGAATTCAAATCAAAAATGGGGAAGATAATTCTGCCCCGGAATCTATCATAAAAAGAACCTTGGTCAGATGATATCCCCAACCCAGCTTTCTCAACTTCCTCTTTTTTGTAACTTCGGGAAGTTAAAAAATCAGATAATCCCTGCCAGACATCTGGAGCATAGCCCAAGCGCCATTTTTTAATACTTTCTTCGCTAATGTTTCTTGAGAGAAGATATTTTTTTGCCTCTTTCCCAGTCGAGCTCTCTTCTAATTGTTTTTCGAAAAATCTGGTAGCCAATTCGCAAATTTCATAAAGCCGATTTCTTTCTGTCTTCAATTCTGGTCTTATCGGTTTCAATTCTACCCCGGCTCTTTGAGCTAAAATACGTAGGGCATCACCAAATTCTACACCTTCGATTTCTTTGACAAAACCGAAGATGTCAGAACCTTTTCCGCAGCCAAAGCAATGCCAGATTTGGCGGGCCGGTGAAACGAAAAAGGACGGCTTTTTTTCAGAATGAAAAGGACAAAGAGCCCGATAATTTGCTCCGGCTTTATGAAGTTTAATATAACTACCAATAACTTCAACAATATCAAGCCGACTTTTAATTTCGTCGATTGGCGAAGAAATCATTTTATTTTATTTAATATTGCAAAAAGCACTCAAAATCTTTTTGGCTTTGGCAAGATTCTTTTCTTCAACCAAAATATAATTTGTTTCGTAGGTTGAGATATTAAATATACTGATTCCAGCCTCGGCCAAAGGTTTAGACAGAGAAGCAATAATTCCGACCGAATACATATCAACGGTACTTTCCAGCCTAAAAGCCCTCCAATCTTTTTCAAATAAAACGCCACCGGGGATTTTCTCCTGAGGGTAGACGATGGATAATTCCTGGCTAGTTCTGGTTATTGAGGAAAAAGTCTCTCGCTCTATCGCCCAATTAGGAATGGGACTTTTTTTATCAAAATGACAAATA
>PETJ01000006.1 GCA_002781125.1 Candidatus Nealsonbacteria bacterium CG01_land_8_20_14_3_00_12
ATGGTAAATGTTTTGCCAGTTTCTGGCCGAGAGTCGATGAAGTTTGCCTCCTTCGGAGTTTGCCTTCATCTCCACCTTCGCTCCTTCGGAGCTCGGTAATTGATTTAGTTTTGCCAGCCAATCAATTTTAAGGTTCTCTTGCATTTTTTGCCAAGAAGCAATTTGATGAAGAGATAAATAGATAATGCGGAACAACCAATAGACGTCAAAAGCAATAATAAAAATAGCCACCGTGATTGGGGCTAACCAAGATAAAATAAAAGCCGCTCCCAGCGTTCCCCAAGAAAGACAGCCAGGTAAAATTTCAAAAAAACGATATAAAATTCTTTCCCCGGGATTTTTGAGGTCCTGAACCTGAGAGAGATTTAAGTAATCGTTACTCATATTTGCCGTATTAATCCATCAATCCAACCTTTAATCCGGAAAAAATTCTGACGACCTCTAACTTCTAACCGAAATGTTCCGTAAGGAAGTGAGTATGTAGAACGCTTGCCTTTACTTGCTTTGCTTATTTGATGGGTAATGTGGAAAAATTTTTGAGGGATATCGCTAATTTTAGACCAAAAGTTAATGGCTGATTTTACTTCAACATTGTGATGGATTTGAACAATTGGCCGTAATGCTTCTTCCGGAATCCGCATAACTTCTCGCAAAAAACGAAGGAATAAAATCACCATTTTAGGATCGGAGTTACCAAAACTAATATTGGGACTCCCAACATTATCTTGTTTATTATACCCTTCCGCCCAATATAAAGCAGCTCCTATTAATAATAATTCGCGTTTCGAAAGAGATTTAATTTCCTCGGCAGCGGCTTGTCTTACTTGCTGGTTTTCAATTTTAATAGCTTGTGTCCGCCGCCGATTAAATTCCGCCAAGTTTTTATTGGTAGCTCTTCCTTTTTCTATAAGAATTTTTTGAACAGATGGCGGCAATTGAAGATTTTTAAACCAACTACTAAGAGTACTTTTAGGAACTCCCAACGCGCATTTTATTTCGCCATAACTTTTACCAATGAAACGCAACTTAAGTGCTTTTTGATATTTTGGATGCATAGCGGCCCTGACGAGAATCGAACTCGTGTTTTCTCATTGAAAGCGAGATTTCCTAGCCACTAGAAGACAGGGCCAAAAGTATTATTATTTTAACTCAAAATTTGAAAAGAATCAAGAAAAAAGATAAAATGAAAAAATATGGTGGAATTACCAAAAGTCTACAATCCGAAAGAGGTAGAAGAGAAGATTTATAATCTCTGGCTAAAGTCAGGTTACTTTAATCCGGATAAATTGCCTCGTCGCCACAGAAAACCTTATACTATTGTCATCCCTCCCCCAAATATTACCGGTGAACTCCATATGGGTCATGCCTTAAATGCCACAGTTCAAGATATTTTAATTCGCTGGCGAAGGCTTCAAGGATATAAAACTTTGTGGTTACCAGGAACTGATCATGCCGGTATCGCTACTCAAAATGTAGTGGAAAAGGAACTAAAGAAAGAGGGGGTATCGCGTTTCGATTTGGGCAGAGAAAAATTTATTGAAAGAGTCTGGCAATGGAAAGAAAAATATGGAAATTTAATTTTGGAGCAATTTAAAAAAATGGGATGCTCTTGCGATTGGTCAAGAACTCGTTTCACTTTAGACAAAGAATATGTTAGAGCAGTTAAAACGGCTTTTTTAGATTATTATAAAAAGGGCTGGATTTATCGAGGAAAGAAAGTTATCAATTGGTGCCCGAGATGCCAGACATCTTTATCGGATTTAGAAATAGAATACAAAGAAGAGAAGGGAAAATTATGGTACATCAAATATCCCCTTAAGCCTAAAACCTATAACCTAAAACCTAAAACCTATATTGTGGTGGCGACGACGAGGCCGGAGACAATGTTGGGGGACACGGCAGTGGCAGCGAATCCAAAAGATAAAAGATATAAAAATTTGGTTGGCCAAATCACAGTTTTGCCTTTGGTAAATCGGGAAATTCCGATTATTGCTGATAGATTAGTTGACCCAAAGTTTGGAACCGGAGCAGTAAAGGTAACTCCAGCTCACGATTTGCAAGATTACGAAATTTCTCTAAGACACAAATTACCAATAATTCAAGTGATCGATGAAAAAGCTGAAATGACCAAGGAGGCTCCTCTTCCCTATCAAGGATTAAAAGTGCTTGAGGCTCGTCAAAAGGTTGTTGAAGATTTAAAAAATAAAAATCTTCTATTAAGGGTTGAGGACTATTTGCACCAAATTCCAAAATGCTATCGCTGTGCCACAACTATCGAACTAATTCCTTCTGAGCAATGGTTTTTAAAAATGGCTAAATTAGCCAAAATGGCAGAAAAGCCGGTTAAAAAAGGAGAGATAAAATTTCATCCTAAAAGTTTTGAAAAGTCATATTTCGATTGGTTAAAAAATATCAAAGATTGGTGCATTTCGAGACAAATTTGGTGGGGACACAAGATTCCCATTAAAAATGAAGCCGATGTTTTAGACTACAACCCACCCACCACCCGGCAAGGAGACGTATTAGATACCTGGTTCTCTTCTGCTTTATGGCCCTTTGCCACATTGGGATGGCCTAAAAAAACCAAGGATTTAAAAAGGTTTTATCCAACCGCTGTTTTGAGTACGGATAGAGGAATTATTAATCTTTGGGTGGCAAGAATGGTTTTTTCCGGAATGGAATTTATGAAGAAAATTCCTTTTAAAGATGTCTTCCTTCATGCCACAGTTTTAACCAGAGAAGGAAAAAGGATGTCAAAATCTTTAGGTACCGGGATTAACCCCATCAATTTAATTGAAAAATATGGGGCTGATGCCACAAGATTTGGAATTGCCTGGCAGATAATGGGCGGACAAGATATCAGGTTTGTTGAGGACAACATTGTGATGGGACGCAAGTTTTGCAACAAAATCTGGAACGCTGCGCGGTTTTTGCTAATGCAAAAACCGCCGCTGATTAACGCTGATTCAGTACGCCGATTTTCGTTGATAAAGAAAAATTTAACTCCTGCGGATAAAAAAATCTTAAGGGCCTTAGAGAAAACAATAAAATCTGTTAATGGGGATTTAGAGAATTTTCGGTTTGGAAGGGCGGCTCATACCTTATATGATTTTTTCTGGCATGATTTTTGTGACGTTTATATTGAAAAATCTAAGACCGAGCTTTCATTTATGAAAGCGAAGGTGAAGATGAGAACAAAGTTCTCATCGCCTAAACAAAAGGACTTAAAAACAAAAAAAATTTTATTATATGTATTACTAAACTCTCTGAAGCTTTTACATCCATTTATTCCCTTTATCACCGAAGAAATTTATCAGAAGTTGCCAATAAAAAATAAACAAAGGTGTCTGATGATCACGGAATGGCCCAAATAGTCGATGAAGGCTTCGCCTTCATCTCCACCTTCGCCACCTTCGGTGGCTCGGTATCTAATGGTTGAGGAATGGCCAACATGAGTTATCTTCTTTACATCTTTTTTGGTGTCTTACCAAGTATAATTTGGTTGCTTTTTTATCTTCGTAGAGATGTTCACCCTGAGCCAAAATCTCAGGTAATAAAAATTTTCTTTTATGGAGCATTAGTTACTATTCCGGCTTTTTTCTTAGAAAAGGGAGTTTTTGCCACCACCACCCACCCATTATTTTCTGATATCTTTTCGCCATTTTTAATTACAATTTTCAATATTTTCATCGGGGTGGCTTTGGTTGAAGAGATTTTAAAATATCTGGTGGTCAAAGAAAAAGCCCTGAGAAGTGCTGAATTTGATGAACCAATCGATGCCTTACTTTATATGATAATTGCCGCCCTTGGCTTTGCCGCTTTAGAAAACATTTTAATTTTGTTTCGATTAGGACCTGAGTTTTTGGTTAAAGAAGCTATCTATCTTTCTATCTTCAGATTTTTAGGAGCAACCTTTTTACACACTTTGTGTTCGGGGACAGTGGGTTTCTTTTTAGCTTTGTCTTTTTTCGAGACAAAAAAAAGGTTTCAGCTTTTATCCACTGGCTTGGGGATAGCTACCCTCTTGCATGGACTTTATAATTTTTCTATTATGGAGATGGAGGGGAATTTAAAAGTGCTCATCCCCATAATTATTCTAATAGGTTTAGCTATTTTTGTTTCTTTGGGTTTCAAAAGGTTGAAAAAAATGAAAAGTATTTGTAAAATAGAATAAAGCTATGGTAAACTCTTTTTTTGAAAAGCTTAAAAAAGGAATGGGAATTGAGGGGCCGGCTGAGGCGGGAGTGGAGGAAGAGATTAAAAAGAATGCCCCAAAACCGGCAAAGGTTAAAAAACCTCAAAAAGGAAGACAGATAAAAAAATTGGACGCCACCCTCCCACCACCCTTTAAAGCTGAGCCGATTGAAAAAGAAGTTGAGGAGGTTGAGGAGTTCGATGAGACTTCGTCTCATCTCACGCCTCGTTCGATTTTGTCGAACTCGGCAATTGAAGAACCTAAAGTAGAAAAAGAAAAACCCGCTAAAGTTCCTCAGAAGGAAAAGTGGTTTGAAACAGAAGGTGAGTTGGCGGCCGATGTCTATCAGACCGAAAATGATCTGGTTATTCAATCGGCGATCGCTGGAGTAAAGCCAGAGGATTTAGAGATTTTAATGGAGGGCGATGTCATAACCATTAAGGGGAATAGGGAAAAACCAGAAGACTACAACCCTCCCGCCACCCTCCCAAAGGGCCCCTCGGAAAGAGCTTATTTCACTCAGGAATGTTATTGGGGCCCATTTTCTAGGAAAGTGATTTTGCCAGTAGAAATCGACCCCAATCGAATAGAGGCAACAATGAAAGAGGGAATTTTAACTATTAGATTACCGAAAATTGAAAGAGAAAAAAAGAGAAAAATAGAAGTGCAAACATAATCTCGGGTGTTGATGTGCGGACGGTGGGACTCGAACCCACAAGCCTTTCGGCATAGGATTCTAAATCCTACGTGTTTTCCAGTTTCACCACATCCGCTCAAAATAATTTTATCTTTTTCACTAACAAAAACCGCTCCGCAGCGGTTTTTGTTAAATCGCAGCAAAATGTTTTAAATTAAGTCAGTTCTCTATCCCAACTTGAGCATGGCTTTAACAATAGCTGGAATAGCTTTAGCTAAAAGAGCAACCAGAATAGCAATGATAGCCCAGACTATGTTCTGTCTTCCGGCAGTGACTTTCTCCGGAGCACCTCCACTCATAACAATTAAAACTCCACCCCAGATAATGAAGATTCCAGCTATGGCTATTAAAGCAGCAAATATCCAATCGGTGACAGTATAAAGTGTATTTAATAAACAACAGGTTGGGCAGTCGTTGGTTGTGTCAGTGAATAAACAATCTCCCGAGGCTGGACATTTTACTTTTGTCCAGGCACTGAAATCGTGAGTTAAGGTACATTTGCTAATTTCTGCCATTTCTACCTGGGCTGAGATTACCAGAGGAGCTACCAAAACAGCCAAAGCACTTAAAAGGACTAGAGCTGGTAAAATTTTTTTCATTATTAATAATCAATTATTAACGGTAGATTTTCGACCTTTTTAATTTATTTTACTCCTATTACTCTTTCTATCATATAAATAAGGGCTCTGGCAAGCATAATAATAACCAATCCAATTAAGGCATAGGAAATTATGGTTTTGCCGGTACCAACTTTTTTTGGGTCACCGGCAGCAGTCAGAAGAAAAAAGGCACCAATCATTACCATTAGGGGAGTAACAACAACGGCAATCTTAAAAATAAAACTAATAATTGCCGTAACTAACTCATCGAAGGTTTCATATTCTAAAGGATTCTGAAATTCTATAGCTGAAGTAAGAAGTGGCAGGCAAAGCAAGGTTAAAATTAAGGTCAGGAAAATCTTTTTCATATAGCGAGGCTTAATTTATTAAGCCGAAGCTGGAGATGAAGCTTCAGCTTCATCGACTACTTATATTATTTTACCAAAATTAAGGCCCAGTGGTAAAGGCCGGCTTCAAATTCCTTTTCCACTTTTAAATTAAGCTCTTTGGCTAGCGCTTTCACTTCTTCAGGAGAAACTCTTCCCCCTTTTGGGCCCAAAGGGGTTTCTTCTTTCCAGTCAACAACCAAAATTTTTCCACCCGGTTTTAAAACTCTTTTTCCTTCTTCCAGGGCTGATTTTTTATCTTGGCATTGAAATAAAAGATTAGTCATTAAAACTAAATCGCAACTCTCCGGATGCAATCTTGAAGTCTTTTCAACATCCGATTTAATTACCTCAATATTTAGAATTTTCCCTAATTTTATTTTAGCCCGCAGGGCAGAAAGGGGTTCTTCTAAGATATCTATAGCATAAACTTTCCCTTCTTCCAATTTTTTTGCCAAAGGTAATGCCCAACCACCAGAACCTGAACCAAAATCACAAGCTGTCATATTTTTTTCCAGTTTTAATTGTTTTAAGACTTCTTCTGGATCAATGAATCTTCGATTCATTTCAATGTTCGATAAATCTTCGATTTATCTTCATATTTAAAAAACCTTTTATTAGATACAGGTGGCAGAAGCCACTTTATCTTCCTCTTCTAATTTCATTATTCTCACTCCTTGGGTTGGCCGACTCAAGATTGGAATTGAGCTAATCTTTGTTCTAATCACCTGGCCCTTTTGAGAAATAACAATTAAATCTTCTTCGCCACCAAGGAGAACTCTCGAAGCCACCAAAGAGCCAGTTTTTGAAGTTATCTTAGCCGTTTTAATTCCAGTTCCTCCTCTCCCCTGCAATCTATACTCTTTCAAATCCGTCCTCTTTCCATACCCATTTTCCGTCACCACCAACAAATAATCTTTTCTTTTTTTATCAATTTGCAATTTGCCATTTGAAATTTGCATTTTTATCACGTCCATCCCCACCACCTCATCGTTCTTTCTCGGTCGAATTCCCTTCACCCCCGAAGCTACTCTGCCCATCGGCCTTATTTCTTTTTCTTTAAAGCGAATTGACTGGCCCTTTTTTGTTACCAAAATAATTTCATCTAAGCCTGTGGTTTTGGAAACTTTTCTTAAAAGATCTCCTTTTTTAAGGGTGATGGCAATCAAGCCCGACCTTCTGACATTTTCAAACTCTGATATCGCAGTTTTTTTAATTATACCATCTTTGGTGCAAATTACTAAATATTTTGTGGAGTCCTTTTCTTTTTTACTCAACGGCATTAAAGATAAAACCTTTTCCTGGGTAGAAATTTCAAGGAAATTCAAAAGGCCCCGACCCTTAGCCACCCTTTGTCCTTCGGGAATTTCGTAAACCGGGGTTTGAAAAACTTTTCCCGAATCGCTAAAGAATAAAAGATTGTCGTGGGTATTGGCACAGATGAAGTGTTCAACAATATCTTCGCCAATGGTTTTCATTCCCAGAATTCCTTTCCCGCCCCTTTTTTGAATTTTATAAGTAGCTGGATTTAATCTTTTAATATAACCTCCCTGAGTTAAAGTAATAATGGTTTCTTCAGCCGGGATTAAATCTTCTTCAGCAATCTCGCCAACCTGGTGAATATGAAAGCGCGTTTTTCTTTCATCTCCAAAATTTTCCTTTAATTGAGCCAGCTCCTTTTTAATTACCTCCTTTATTTTTTGAGGACTTTTTAAAATAGCAACTAATTCTTTAATTTTGATTTTAATTTCTTTTAATTCATCTTCAATTTTCTTTCTCTCTAATTTTGCCAGAGCTGAAAGTTTGGTTTCCAAGATGGCATTGGCTTGAATTTCAGTCAGTTTGAAACGTCTCATTAAGTTTTTCTGGGCTTCTTCTCGATTGGCTGAATTTTTTATCGTTTTAATTACAGCATCGATATTAGCCAGGCATTTATGGAGGCCTTCCAAGATATGAGCCCTTTCTTTTGCTTTTTCTAAGTCATGCTTTGTTCTTCGGAAAACAACTTCTTTTCGGTGGAGAAGGAAGTAGTTTAATAATTCAACCAGATTCAAAACCCGAGGTTGGATTCCTTCCACCAAGGCCAACATATTTAAATGAAAAGTTTTTTGGAGGTCGCTAAATTTGTAAAGCCGATTTAAAACTTTTTGGGCGACCGCATCTCTCTGGAGATCAATGACAATTCTCATTCCTTCTTTGTCTGATTCATCTCGAATATCCCTAATTCCCTCAATCTTTTTTTGTGAAACTAAATTGGCAAATTGTTCAATCAAAGCCGATTTTTGAACTTGAAAGGGGATTTCGGTAATAATAATCTGTTGCCGACCGGTTTTACTTTCAACAATTTCTGCCTTGCCCCTGGTTAAGATTGGTCCCTTTCCTTGAGAATAGGTCTGAATTATTCCTTTTTGGTCAAAAATTTCTCCACCGGTTGGAAAGTCAGGACCCTTGATAAATTGGAGGAGGTCTTCGGTTGTCGCTTTGGGATGGGTAAGTAAATAAATTAAGGTATCTGCAACTTCGGATAAATTATGGGGAGGAATATTTGTTGCCATACCAACAGCAATTCCCAGGGAGCCATTCAGAATAAGCTGAGGGACTGGCGAAGGCAAAACAGTAGGCTCTTTTCTTGTTCCATCATAATTATCAACAAAAGGAACAGTATTTCTCTCAATATCTTTTAACATTTCCTCGCCAATTTTTGAAAGCCTGGCTTCGGTGTAGCGATAGGCCGCAGCGCTGTCTCCATCAATTGAACCAAAATTTCCTTGACCCTGAATCAAGGGATATCTCAATGAGAAATCCTGGGCCATTCGAACCAGGGCATCATATACTGCCATATCTCCGTGGGGGTGGTATCTCGCGAGAACAGAACCAATTACTGATGCTGATTTTCTAAATTTAGTATCGTGACGAAGCCCGTCTTCTAACATCGCATACAAAATCCGACGGTGGACTGGTTTTAATCCATCTCTGACATCGGGTAAAGCTCGAGAGACAATCACTGACATAGCATAATCAATGTAAGATTCCCTCATCTCTTGGGTGATTTCTCGGGGCTTTATTAAACCTGCTTCAGTATTTTCTGGTTTGAGGTCTTTAGCCATATTTTTATGGTTGAGTTTCCTTTAAAGATTCTTCTAATTCTTTTAGTTCTTCTTCGCTAATTTCCGGCGTTTCAAATTTTTGAAGCCCTTTTAGCTCTTCTTCAAATTGGGGAAGGCGCAGTTCTTCTCTGAGTTTTTCTGTTTTAAAACTTTTTAGTCTCATTTGAGTGATTTGGGTCCACCAAAATAAAAGGCCTAAACAAAAAATAATCACTATTAACCAAAAAATTATTTTTCTCTTTGGCTCTGGTAAGTTTTGGAGTTTTTGGAGAAAATTCACGGTTTCAATACTATTATTTTCACTTCCTCTGGCGAAATGTCTTTCTTTTTAATTGAAAATTTTGATTCGGGCGTAATTGATTTTATCCCAACCATTTTTAAAAATTTATCAAGACCGTCCAGTTTTATATTTAGTTTAGGGAGGCGATGAAGTTTCCCCCTTTCGGGTTTGCCTTCATCTTCACCTTCGCTCGGCTTCGCCTTGCTCGGTATTTGATAATGCATGGGGATGATAATTTTGGGCTCCAACTGGGACATTACCTTCAGTGCTTCCTTAGCCGAAATGGTATAAACACCGCCAATTGGAATCATTAAAACATCGACTTCGCCAATTTTTTCGAGTTGTTCTCCAGTTAGCTCTTTCTGGCCAAAATCTCCAAGGTGGCATAATTTCAAATCTTCAGCTTCAATGGTGTAAATTGTGTTTTCGCCTCGCTCCTTGCCCTGAGAATTGTCATGCCAGGAAGGAATTCCTTCAATAAAAACATTTTTTATTTCATATTCTCCAGGGCTATTGATAATAAATGGGTTGCCAGAAACCGCTTTAACGTTATTGTGGTCATAATGGTCATGAGTGGTCAACAAAATATCGGCTTGGAGTTTGGGAAGCCGCAGTCCAACTTCTTCAGAAAAAGGGTCAATAACAATATTTACATGATTGTTTTTGCCCTGACTTATACTAATCTGAAAACAAGATTGTCCATGCCAAATTATTTGCATAATATATTATTTTATCATGGCTATTGTAAAAACTCAAGAATTATTATAGATTAAAGGATATGGAAAAAATGCAGGACTCCAAACCACCCACCGCCCTCCCGCCTAAAGGGCAGGCCCCTAAAGAAAATTTAATGAAGCCACCAAAAGTTGGGGAAATTGTTGAAGGAAAAGTCATCGGAAGAAAACGTTCAGCCCTTTTTTTGGACCTGGGAGTATTTGGAACCGGAATAATTTATGGAAGAGAATTCCAAGAAGCTAAAGAGGAGTTAAAAAGCCTAAAGATTGGCGATAGTGTTTTTGCCAAGATAATCGACCTGGAAAATGAGGAAGGTTACATTGAATTATCGGTAAGCCAGGCCTCCAGTGAATTAATTTGGGAAGGATTAAGACAGAAAAAAGAAAAAGGAGAAAATGTTACAGTTAAAATTCTGGGGGCTAATCGGGGAGGATTATTAACCGAGATTTCGGGAATTCCTGGCTTTTTACCTGTTTCTCAATTGAAAAGCTGCCATTATCCAAAAGTAGAAGGAGGAGACACTTCTAAAATCTTGAGGGAGCTCCAAAAGTTTATTGGTCAAACTCTAGAAGTAAAAATTTTCGATTTAGACTTAAGAACTGGAAAGCTCATTTTATCTGAGAAAGTAAAGGAGGCTGAAAAGATAAGAGAAATTTTAAAAAATTATAAAGTGGGAGATGTAGTTAAAGGAGAAATTACCGGCGTTGTCGATTTTGGAGCTTTTATGAAATTTGGTGAAAACCTTGAAGGGTTAATTCATATTTCCGAACTTGATTGGCAGTTGATTGAAGACCCTTCAGAAGTTGTTAAAGTTGGAGAAAAATTTAAGGCAAAGATTATTGAAATTTCGGGGGAGAAAGTTTCCCTATCTCTAAAGGCATTAAAGGAAGATCCCTGGTTAGATATTGAGAAAAGATATAAAAAGGGAGATATTGTTTCAGGAAAGGTAACCAAATTTAATCCCTTTGGCGCCTTTGTCCAAATTACTCCCGAAATTCAGGGCTTAATTCATATTTCCGAATTTGGTACCAGGTCAAAAATGGAAGAGAAATTAAAAATTGGCAAAAAATATAATTTTCAGATTTTAGAAATCCGGCCCGAGGAACACAAAATGAGTTTAAAATTAGCTGGAAAATAAGGGATTGAGTCGAGAAAACTGTCAAGTGGAAAAGCTTGATTTTTTTATTTTTTTTAGATAAACTAAATAGTATTAAATGAAAAACTTAGCTAAAAATTTTATTTTTATTTTGCTGATTTTTCTAGTAATTTCAGCTATCTTTGCTTTGTTCTCTCAGCCATTTGAAAAAGAAAAGACCTTAGCAATCACCCAGTTAGTTGAAGAAATTAATCAAGAAAAAATTAAAAAAATTACTGTTTCTGGAAATGAACTTCAAATAGTTTATCAAGATGATTCCAAAGCCAAATCCAGAAAAGAAACTGAAGCTGCCCTTTCTCAATCTTTGATCAATTACGGAGTGGACAAGGCAAAATTGGCTAAGGTTGAAATTGTAACCAAAGAAGCGGGTGGAACTTGGACCTGGTTAGGACCGGTTTTAATGTTATTATTCCCCCTTTTACTTTTTGGTCTTTTTTTCTGGATGATTTTCAGACAGGCCAGGGGCAGCGCAATGCAGGCCTTTGATTTTACCAAAGCCAGAGCCAGATTATTCGGAGCCGAAGGCCAGCCGAGAGAAAAAATCACTTTCAAAGATGTGGCTGGCTTAAAAGAAGCAAAACAGGAATTAATGGAAGTGGTTGATTTCTTGAAAACCCCCAAAAAATATTTACAAATGGGAGCAAAAATTCCCCGTGGAGTAATGTTGGTTGGAGCTCCGGGAACCGGAAAAACAATGTTGGCAAAAGCGGTTGCCAATGAAAGCAATGTTCCTTTCTTCTCAATCTCTGGTTCTGAATTTGTTGAGTTATTCGTAGGGGTCGGAAGCGCAAGAGTTCGGGATTTGTTTTCTACAGCTAGAAAAACCGGAAAAGCAATAATTTTTATTGATGAAATTGATAGTATTGGAAAAATAAGAGGAGTAGGAGTAACCGGCGGCCATGAAGAAAGAGAGCAAACTCTAAATCAAATTTTGGCTGAAATGGATGGAATCGGCAGAGAAGAAAATCTAATTGTTATGGGAGCCACGAATCGCCCGGAATATTTGGATCCGGCT